>JANOWX010000807.1:0-13117 GCA_031418175.1 Acidobacteriota bacterium
AAAGTTGATAAGCCAAGCCCTCCCTACATGGTCGGGCTACTGACACGATTTATAAAGCTATGGCTAAAAAAGTTACCGCAATGATCAAACTCCAGGTGCCCGCCGGCAAGGCGAACCCAGCGCCGCCCATTGGCACGGCGCTCGGGCCGCAAGGCGTGAACATCATGGAGTTTTGCAAACAATTCAACGCGAAGACCGCGAACCTGGGCGACATCAAAATCCCCGTGGTCATTACCGTTTTCGCGGATCGCTCTTTTACCTTCATCACCAAAACCCCGCCCGCGGCTGACTTGTTAAAGAAAGTCGCCCAGGTCGAGAAAGGTTCAGGCAAGCCGAATCGCGACAAGATCGGCTCGGTGACGCGCGAACAGATCGAAGAGATCGCCAAGACCAAGATGCCCGACCTCAACACCACCAGTCTCGCAGCGGCTATGCGCACGATCGAAGGCACCGCCAAGAGTTTGGGTTTGGAAGTGAAGTAAGTTCGGAATGCGGAATGCAAAGTGCGGGGCTCCCTTCGCGCACTTTTCCATCATCCTTCATTCCTAAGAGGGAGTGGCAAGCACCTCGACAGGCGTCGAGTTCCTGCTTGTTACGCTAACACCTGAAAGGAAACCATCAATGGCAGGAAAAAAATTTGCGGCGGCCTTTGCTCAAGTCGAGCAGGGGAAGCTTTATTCACTGGCTGACGCCATCGCGCTCGCCCGGAAGATCGCCTTTGCGAAATTCGATGAAACGGTCGAAGTGACCATGGTGCTCGGCGTTGATCCGCGCAAGGCCGATCAATTGGTGCGCGGCACCCTCGTCTTGCCGCACGGTCTGGGCAAATCCAAAAAGGTTGCCGTGATCGCCGGCACGCCGGAGAAGATGCGCGAAGCCGAGGAGGCAGGCGCCGACGAGGTCGGCGGTGAAGATTTGGTCACCAAGATCAAGGGCGGCCATCTGGATTTCGACGCGCTGATTGCGACGCCGGATATGATGCGGCTGGTCGGTACGCTCGGTAAATTGCTGGGCCCGCGCGGCCTGATGCCCAATCCGAAGACTGGCACGGTGACGCCCGATGTCGCCAATGCCGTCAGAGAAACCAAAGCCGGCAAGGTTGAATTCCGCGTGGACAAGACCGGCGTGATTCACGTGCCGGTGGGCAAGGTCTCCTTTGATCCAACCAAGATCAACGAGAACGCCAAAGCCTTGATTGACGCCGTCGTCAAGGCCAAACCAGCCACGGCTAAAGGCCGCTACGTCAAGAAAGTCAACGTGGCGACGACGATGGGCCCGGGCGTGTTGGTTGACCCGCAATCGGTGGGCGCGTAATTCAACAATTGAGATAGGGTGAATTCATGAAAACCAGAAAGCAAAAAGATCAAGCGATTGCTGTGCTCAAAGAAGAGTTTCAGCAAGCCAGCCACGCCCTCGTCATCAGTTTCCAGGGCCTGGCGGTCGAAAAGGATTGGGAAATGCGCAATGCCTTGCGCGCCGCCAATCTGAACTATCGCGTCATCAAGAACACCATCGGCCGCCAGGCCGTCGAGGGCACGCCGCTGGAATCGTTGAAGGACAGCTTCATCGGCATGTCGGCGGTGGCCTATAGCCCGAATGATCCGGTCGGTCTGGCGAAAGTGCTGAGCAAGTTCGCCAAGGAAAGCGACAAGATCAAATTCAAGGCCGGCGTCGTCGAAGGCCGTGCGATTGCCGTCAAGGACATCGCCACGCTTGCTTCGATGCCGTCGAAGGAAGAGTTGATCAGCAAGCTGATGTGGGTGCTCAACTCGGGCGCGCAGCGGATTGCCATGGTCATCAACGCCGTGCCGCGCAACCTGGCGGTGGTCGTGGATCAGATTGCCAAGCAAAAGGGCGGCGGCGCGGAAGCGTAAGCCCCCGGCAAGAGTTTCGTTTTGGAATTGCAAACAGGGTGGCTTGCGAAATTGTCAGTGTGCCCCCTGGAGTCGGTCAGCCGAGGAGTGATGCCCGGAGTTGGCTTGCTTAGCGCGCTGCTCGAACAGCAGCGTTTGTGGTTAATCATTTCATCCGCTGCGGCGCTCTAGCGGGGCGCGCGGATAACGTTACGGAGGAATAGTAAAGCAATGGCTGACATCAACGGACTTGTCGAACAAATCAAAACCCTGACGCTGTTAGAGGCGTCGGAACTCGTGAAGACTTTGGAAGAGACCTTCGGCGTCTCGGCGGCGGCGGCCACAATGGCCGTGGCGGCGCCAGGCGCGGCGGCAGCGGCCCCGGTCGAAGAGCAGACCGAATTCACCGTGATGCTGATGGGCGCGGGCCCGAACAAGATCAACGTCATCAAGGTCGTGCGCGAACTGACGGGCCTGGGCCTGAAAGAAGCGAAAGACCTGGTGGACGGCGCGCCGAAGCCGGTCAAGGAAGGCGTCAGCAAGGAAGAGGCCGAGAAGGTCAAGGCCAAGCTTACCGAAGCGGGCGCTCCCGTCGAACTCAAGTAAGCTCTCTTTCAAGCAGATTGTCGTAGAAATTTTCCGCTCCGCGTCCGTCCCGTTTGAGTTCGCCTGTGGTCTTGTGGTACAAGGCTGCTTCGCGTAATCAAAAGGACGGACGTTGGCAACGGATCAAATGACTTGCCGCTTGCGGGCTGGGGACAAGCGGTTTTCGGGCATCCTCGAAAGCGGGCGGGATATTAAGCATCGGCAAGTTTCAAGGGAACCAATTCGGCAAAATTATTAAAACACCGCCAAACGCGGCGAGGGACTATTTGTGCCTCGCCGCCTTTTGTCGTTTCCGAAGTTCCCCCATAGTTCCCTTGGATTGCGTAACTCTTTCTGGCAGAGATGATTCAAGCCAGCGGGCAATTGATTGTTAAGGCTGAGCAGCGCCAGCATCACAGCACGTTTATTCAACCAGTATCGCCAACTTTGGGATTGCAACCACTCGCAATGCCAACACCAGCGTTGAAGGATACCCACAATGTCTATTGAGATCACGGCAAATAACGAAACAGGCAGGAGCAGCACCAACGGCGCCAAGCCGGAACGGTTCGATTTCTCAAAGATTCGCACGACGGTGCGCATACCGAACCTGATCGAAGTTCAACGCGAAAGCTATGAGCGCTTCTTGCAAATGGATTTGCTGCCCAACGAACGCGACCTCGTCGGGTTGCAGGCAGTCTTCAAATCCACATTCCCCATTTCGGACTTCCGCGACACCTCGTCGCTGGAATTCGTCGAGTTCCGCATCGGCAACTGGACGTGCAAGTGCGGCCAGTTGCAAGGGCTGCACCATCTGCGCTCGAACTGTAAGCAGTGCGGCCAGGTGATTCGGGTCAATCCGCTCTCCAGCGATGACATCATTTGCCACACCTGCGGTTCGTACAACAAGAACCTCGTCATCACCTGCGACAATTGCGGTGAACCGGTGGGCTTGAAGCACAAGTACGACGTGCACGAATGCCAGGAACGCGGGATGACCTACAGCGTGCCGCTGCATGTCAAAATCCGGCTGACCGTCTGGGACAAGGACGAAGAGACGGCGCAGAAATCCATCCGCGACATCAAGGAAGAAGAAGTCTATTTCGGCGACCTGCCGCTGATGACGGAGAACGGCACGTTCATCATCAACGGCACCGAGCGCGTCATCGTCTCGCAACTGCACCGCTCACCGGGCGTGTTCTATGAGAAAGCCGCCAACAACACGTATTTTCTGGCGAAGATCATTCCCTATCGCGGCTCGTGGGTCGAATTCGAATACGACGTGAAGAACTTGCTTTATGTGCGCATTGACCGCAAGCGCAAGTTCCTGGCTTCGATCTTCCTGCGCGCGTTGGGCCTGAAAACTGACGAAGACATCCTGCGGAAGTTTTACACCATAGACAAAGTCCGCGTGAACAAGGGCCAACTGTTCTGGACCGTCAGCAAGAGCCTGCTCGGCACACGCACCTCCGCCGACATCGCGGATGCCAAGGGCAATGTGATCGTCAAGAGCGGCAAGAAAATCACCGCGACGGCTTTTGAAGCGCTTCAAACCGCCAAGATCACTGAAGTCGAGGTCAAAGTCCACGATCTGGAAGGGGCCTCTACTCTCAACGATCTGGTCAATACCAGCGACGGCGAAGTGCTGGCCGAAAGCAATACTGAACTGAATGCCGAAACCATTGCCAAGATCGTCGAGGCAGGCATCGAATCGCTTGAAATATTCTTCCCTGAAAAGGACGATGCGGGGCCGACGCTGAGCCAGACCGTGCGCAAGGATGCGATTAAGACGCCGCAGGAAGCGCTGATCGAAATCTACCGCAAGATGCGCCCCGGCGATCCGCCCACGCTGGACACGTCGAACGCGCTCTTCCACGGGATGTTCTTCGACGCGCGCAAATTCGATTTCTCGCGCGTGGGCCGCTTGAAGTTCAACATCAAGATGGGTCGTCCCGACCGCGCTCGGTTGGATGATCCCCTGCTCTCGCCTTCCGACTTTTTCGACGTGATCGAATACGTGCTGAAACTGAAGAAGCTGGGGCTGCGCACCGACGCCGTGACGATGGAAGACGGCCGGGCGGTGTATTACGGCGACGACGACATTGACCATTTGGGCAATCGCCGCGTACGCGCCGTGGGCGAGTTGCTGGAAAACCAATTCCGGCTCGGCCTGGTGCGCATGGAACGCGCGATCAAAGAGAAGATGTCCATCCATCAAGAGATGCAAACGGCGATGCCGCGCGACCTCATCAACGCCAAGCCGGTCACGGCGGCGGTGCGCGAGTTCTTCGGTTCGTCGCAACTCTCGCAGTTCATGGATCAGACCAATCCGCTGTCAGAGATTACGCACAAGCGGCGTTTGTCGGCGCTTGGCCCAGGCGGTCTGTCGCGTGAACGCGCGGGCTTTGAAGTCCGCGACGTGCACCCGACGCACTATGGCCGCATCTGTCCGATCGAGACGCCGGAAGGCCCGAACATCGGGTTGATTTCGTCGCTGTCCTGCTTCGCGCGCATCAACGAGTTCGGCTTTATCGAATCGCCCTACCGCAAAGTCGAAAGCGGCCGCGTGATCGAATACATCAAGGTCATCAATCCGGGCGATACGACCTACAAACCGGGCCAGCACATCCCGCTCGAAGAAATCGAGAAGGTCAACAAGAAACTCGGCGCTGACAAAAAGCCGGTTTCCTTTGAACCCTGGCCCTTCTACCTGTCGGCTTGGGAAGAGGACAAGTACCTGATCGGCCAGGCAAACATCGAACTCGATGCCACCGGCCACATCGTCGGCGAGCGCGTCAACGCGCGCAAAGCCGGTGAATTCGTGCTGGCCGTGCGCGCCGAAGTCGAATTTATGGACGTCTCGCCGAAACAGCTCGTCTCGGTGGCCGCTTCGTTGATTCCCTTCCTCGAAAACGACGACGCGAACCGCGCGCTGATGGGCTCGAACATGCAACGCCAGGCCGTGCCGCTGCTGCGCGCCGAAGCGCCGCTGATCGGCACCGGCATGGAAAGAGTCACCGCCCAGGATTCGGGCGCGGTGGTCGTCGCCCGCCGCGACGGCATCGTGGACACGGTGGACAGCGAACGCATCATCATCAAGGCCGACCACAACATGGACGGCACGCTCTCGCGCGAAGTGACGGCGGACATCTATCCGCTGATCAAGTTCAAACGCTCGAACCAAAACACCTGCATCAACCAGAAGCCCATCGTGCGCAGCGGCGCTCAGGTGCGCAAAGGCCAGGTCATCGCCGACGGCCCTTGCACCGACGGCGGCGAACTGGCGCTGGGCCGCAACGTGATGGTCGCGTTCATGCCCTGGCGCGGTTACAACTTCGAAGACGCGATCCTGATCTCCGAGAAGATGGTCAAGGGCGACTACTACACTTCGATCCACATCGAAGAGTTGGAAATCGAAGCACGCGACACCAAGCTCGGCCCTGAAGAGATCACGCGCGATATTCCGAACGTCGGCGAAGCTTCGCTGCGCGACCTTGATGAATCCGGCATCATCCGCATCGGCGCGCACGTCAAACCCGGCTCGATCCTCGTCGGCAAGGTTACGCCCAAAGGCGAGACTCAACTGACGGCGGAAGAGAAACTGTTGCGCGCGATCTTCGGCGAAAAGGCCGGCGATGTGCGCGACGCCTCGCTCAACTGCCCGCCCGGCATCGAAGGCACAGTCGTGGACGTCAAGGTCTTCACCCGCAAAGGGCAGGACAAGGACGCCCGCAGCATCTCCATCGAGAGCGGCGAAGAAGAGAAGCTGCGCAAGAACCTGCACGACGAAATCCGCATCCTCGAAGAAGAGCGCAACAAGCGCGTCTACGAATTGCTGGATGGCCGCAAAGTCGAAAACGACCTCGTTTATCGCAACGCCACCATCGCCGAAAAAGGCACGAAGCTGACGCGCCAGATGCTGGAAGGCGTGGACATTCACGCGCTGAAGAAGATCGAAGTCGGCGGCGCGCGCGATGTTTCCGCCGAGATCAAAGACCTCGAACAGCGCACCGAGCGCCAGATCGCGATTCTCGAACACCTTTACGAAGAGAAGATTGACAAGATCAAGAAGGGCGACGAACTCGCGCCCGGCGTGATCAAGATGGTCAAGGTCTTCGTGGCGATGAAGCGCAAACTTTCGGTCGGCGACAAGATGGCGGGCCGCCACGGCAACAAGGGCGTCATCGCCCGCGTGTTGCCCGAAGAAGACATGCCTTACCTGCCCGACGGTTCGCCGGTTGAAATCGTGCTCAACCCGCTGGGTGTGCCTTCGCGCATGAACGTAGGGCAGATACTGGAAACGCATCTGGGCTGGGCCGCCAAGGTGCTGGGCATGAGCTTTGCGACGCCCGTCTTTGACGGGACGCCGGAAAGCGAGATCAAACGCCTGCTGCGAGCAGCCAACGACAAGTTGATGAACGAGGGCGGCATGCCGACGATGGTGGACGATTCCGGCAAGACGATTTTGTATGACGGCTTGTCAGGCGATGCATTCGAGCAGAAGGTGACCGTCGGGTACATCTACATGCTCAAACTCTCGCATCTGGTGGACGACAAGATTCACGCGCGTTCGATTGGCCCCTACAGCCTGATTACGCAACAGCCGCTGGGCGGCAAGGCGCAATTCGGCGGCCAGCGTTTCGGCGAAATGGAGGTCTGGGCGCTCGAAGCTTATGGCGCGGCGCACATCCTGCAAGAGCTGCTGACCTGCAAATCGGACGACGTGGCCGGGCGCTCGAAGATTTACGAAGCCATCGTCAAAGGCGAATCGGATTTCGAGCCGGGCTTGCCCGAATCGTTCAACGTGCTGATCCGCGAATTGCAATCGCTCTGTCTGGACGTGGAGTTGCAGCAGGAGCAGTTGCAGGAAGCTTGAGCCGGACAAGTCAGTGAAAGAGTGCTGAGGGAAAAAGAGAATCGCTCTTCCCTCAGCACACCAATTTGATTGAGGTGAGAAGTTATGACGTATAGCGACTTCACGCTGGACGACATTGAAAGCAAATTGGGGCTGACGCTGCGCAAAGACAAGTTGTTTGAGTCGCTTGAAGCGGTCGAGGTGCCGCCTTGGCTGAAAAAGTCTTTGGAGGTGGCATGGTCGGTGGGCTTCTATGGCGAGAAGGCGCGGTCTGAGTTTTTTATTGCGCCGGTGTTACTCGCCAGCCGGGATCTGAATCAGGAGAAGTTCTTTCTCTTTTCCGGGCAAAAGCTGGATGCCGATGCGGCGCGCGGATTGACGGGTGAATGTGATTTCGTGCTGACGCATTCATACCCCACGCTGACTATCTCGACACCTATCATGTCCGTCGTCGAGGCCAAGCGACAAGACTTTGACGCGGGGCAGGCGCAATGCGTCGCGCAAATGGTAGGGGCGCAGGTTTTCAATCAAAAACACGGCGAAGCCCCGTTGCCGATTTATGGCTGCGTCACCACGGGTGACGCTTGGCAGTTTTTACGGCTCGAAGATGAGCACGTCTTGGTTGACCGAGAACGCTATTTTATTCGGAATGATGTTGGGCTGATCCTCGGTGTCTTCAAAAACATCGTGGAAATTTTTGAGGCCCGGCATAAGCGAAGCGAGTTATAAGGGCGCCGCTGTTCGCCCACCCACTGCCACTCACGAGTGGTTAGTTCAGACCCACACTTTGGGAGAAGAAGCATGTACAAATATTCTGGCGAAAAAACTCTCGTACCCAATTTCAAATCCATCCGCATCAGCTTGGCCTCGCCCGAAAAGATCAAAGCGTGGTCGCACGGGCATGTCACCAAGCCGGAGACGATCAATTACCGCACCTTCAAGCCCGAACGCGACGGCTTGTTTTGCGCGCGCATCTTCGGCCCGGTCACGGACTGGGAATGTTTGTGCGGCAAGTACAAACGCATGAAGCATCGCGGCGTCGTCTGCGATAAGTGCGGCGTCGAAGTCACCCAGGCCAAAGTCCGCCGCGAACGCCTGGGCCACATCGAATTGGCCAGCCCCTGTTCGCACGTGTGGTTTTTCAAGGGCCTGCCCTCGCGCATCGGCCACTTGCTAGACATTCCGTTGCGCGAGTTGGAAAAGGTTCTTTACTTCGAGAACTACATCGTCATCGCCGACAACAAAGAAATCGCCGAACTCGGTTTGCCGCTCAAAGAACGCGAGATGGTGAGCGACGAACGTTACCGCCAACTCAAGACGGAGTTCCCCGGCAAATTCAACGAAGACGTGTGCCGCATGGGCGCCGAGGCGATCAAGTATCTGTTACAGCGCGTCGAGATTGACGAACTGGCCGAAGAGTTGCGCCACAAGATGAAGAACGAGACGAGCCAGCAGAAAAAGCTCAAGTACTCGAAGCGCCTCAAGGTCGTTGATTCGTTCCGCAAATCGGGCAACCAGCCGAACTGGATGATCCTGGATGTGATCCCGGTCATTCCGCCCGAACTGCGCCCGCTGGTGCCGCTGGATGGCGGACGTTTTGCCACGTCTGATTTGAACGATCTCTATCGCCGCGTCATCAACCGCAACAACCGCCTCTCGAAGCTGATCGAACTCAAGGCGCCCGAAGTCATCGTGCGCAACGAGAAGCGCATGTTGCAGGAAGCCGTGGACGCGCTCTTCGACAATGGCCGCCGGGGCCGCGTGCTGCGCGGCGTCAACAATCGCCCGCTCAAATCGCTGTCCGACACACTGAAAGGCAAGCAAGGCCGCTTCCGCCAGAACCTGCTGGGCAAACGTGTGGATTATTCGGGCCGTTCGGTCATCGTGGTCGGCCCCGAATTGAAGCTACATCAGTGCGGCCTGCCGAAGAAGATGGCGCTCGAATTGTTCAAGCCCTTCATCTACAACCGGCTCGAAGCCGAGGGCCACGCCGCGACGATCAAGCAAGCCAAAGAACTGGTCGAGGAACAGAACGAGGTCGTGTGGGATATTCTGGAAAAGGTCATCAAAGACCATCCCGTCCTGCTCAACCGCGCGCCGACGCTGCACCGCCTGGGCATTCAAGCCTTTGAACCGGTGCTGGTCGAAGGCAAAGCCATCAAGCTGCATCCGCTGACCTGCACGGCGTTCAACGCCGACTTCGACGGCGACCAGATGGCCGTGCACGTGCCGCTCTCGCCCGAAGCGCAGATCGAAGCGACCGTCTTGATGCTCTCGTCGAACAACATCCTGTCGCCCGCCTCGGGCCAGCCGATTGCTGTGCCCTCACAGGACATCGTGCTCGGTTGCTATTACCTGACGCGCGCGCTCGAAGGCACCAAAGGCGAGGGCCTCGCGTTCGCCACGATGGACGAAGTGCTGCTCGCGCTCGACGCCAAAGCGGTCACCACGCAAACCAAAATCCGCTTGCGCTATACGGGCCGCCTGATTGACCTCGACACCGAACGCGACAACCAGGACATCATCAAAGCCCAGGTCAAAGACGTTGACCGCACGATCAACACTTCGGTGGGCCGCGTGATTTTCAATCAAGCCCTGCCGGATGAGATGCCTTACATCAACGGCATGCTCAAGAAGAAGGGCCTGACCTCGCTGGTCAATTATTGCTTCCTGCGCCTGGGTCACGTGCTCACGGTGCAGTCGCTCGACAGTTTGAAAACGCTCGGCTTCAACTTCGCCACGCGCGCGGGCCTTTCGATCGGCATTGACGATATGGTCACGCCGCCCGACAAAAAAGCGCTGGTCAAGAGCGCCGACGACGAGGTCATCAAGGTCGAAGAGCAGTACAAAGAAGGCGTCATCACCAATGGCGAACGCTACAACAAGATCGTGGCCATCTGGTCGGAGATGACCGAAAAGGTCGCCGACGAGATGTTCAAGGAGATGGGCCGCCGCGAGAAAGAATCAGGCACCCTGAACCCGATCCTGGTCATGGCCGATTCCGGCGCGCGCGGCAACAACCAGCAGATTCGCCAACTTGCCGGTATGCGCGGTTTGATGGCCAAGCCTTCGGGCGAAATCATCGAGACGCCCATCCGCGCCAACTTCCGCGAAGGCCTAGACGTGTTGCAGTACTTCATCTCGACGCACGGCGCGCGCAAAGGCCTGGCCGATACGGCGCTCAAGACGGCGGATTCAGGCTACCTGACGCGCCGCCTGGTTGACGTCGCGCAGGACGTCATCATCAGCGAACCCGATTGCGGCACGATCAAAGGCATCTGGGCCGAAGCGATCATCGAAGCCGGCGACATCGTCGAAGGCCTGCGCGAACGCATCATCGGCCGCGTGGCGCTCGAAGACGTGATTGACCCGATCAATGGCGAACTGCTGGCCAGCGCCGGCGTGACCATTGACGAAGACACCGCGACCGAAATCCAGAACGCCGGTATCGAACGGCTGCGCATTCGCTCGGTCTTGACCTGCGAATCGCGGCGCGGCTGCTGCATTCTCTGTTACGGCCGCAACCTGGGCACCGGTCAAAAGGTGGACATCGGCGAAGCCGTCGGCGTCATCGCCGCCCAATCCATCGGCGAACCCGGCACCCAGTTGACGATGCGCACCTTCCACATCGGCGGCACCGCCTCGCGCGTGGCCGAGCAGTCTTCGCACGAAGCGCGCCTGCCCGGCGCGCTCAAGTACGACAACCTCAACACCGTCGTGAATCGCGAAGGCAAAATCGTGGCGATGAACCGCAACGGCTCCGTGTTGGTGGTTGACGACCGTGGCCGCGAAGTGGATCGCTTCCCGATTGCTTACGGCGCGACCATCAATTTCAAAGACCACGGCCGCGTCGAAGAAGGCCAGAAGATCGCCGAGTGGGATCCTTACACCAACGCGATCCTCACCGAAGTCGGCGGCCACGTGCATTGGCGCGACTTGATCGAAGGCGTCACCGTCCACGAAGAAGTGGACGAAGTGACCGGTATGACGCGCCCCATCGTCATGGATTCGCCGGACGACAAACGCCAGCCCCGCATCGAGATTCGCACCGACGCGGGCAAGGTGCTCAAGTCCTACACCATGCCGATCCGCGCCAACCTGATGGTGAGCAACAACGATCTGGTCGCCCCCGGCGACGTCATCGCCAAGATTCCGCGCGAAGCCTCGCGCACCAAGGACATCGTCGGCGGTCTGCCCCGCGTCGTCGAACTGTTCGAGGCGCGCAAGCCCAAGGAGCAGGCGATCATGTCCGAGATTGATGGCATCATCAAATTCGGCAATATCACCAAAGGCTCGCAAAAGATCAGCGTCGTCAGCGAAACCGGCGACGAACGCGAATACGGCGTGCCGCGCGGCACCCACATCAACGTGCAAGAAGGCGACCGCGTGCGCGCCGGCGAACCGTTGATGGACGGCCCGCTCAATCCGCACGACATCCTGGCCGTGCAAGGTATGGAAGCCCTGCAACGTTACCTGGTCAACGCGATTCAAGAGGTTTACCGCCTGCAAGGTGTGCACATCAACGACAAGCACATCGAAGTCATCGTGCGCCAGATGCTGCGCTGGGTGCGCATCAAAGACGTCGGCGACACCGAGTTCTTGCTCGAAGAACAGGTTGACCGCTTCCGCTTCGCCGACGAGAACGCGCGCGTCGAAGCCGAAGACGGCCAGCAAGCGACCGCCGAACCGTTGCTGCTCGGCATCACCAAAGCGTCGCTCTCGACCGAATCGTTCATTTCCGCCGCCTCCTTCCAAGAGACGACCCGCGTGCTGACCGAAGCCGCGATTTCAGGCCGCACCGATTACCTGCGCGGCCTGAAAGAAAACGTCATCATGGGCCGCCTGATCCCGGCGGGCACCGGCATGGAGTATTACCGCAACGTCAAAGTGCTGCACGATCCGACCATGCAAGACACCAAGGCCGAAGAGGTGGACGACACCCAGAGTTACATCGAACAAATGGTCGCCGCCACCGCCGGACGCGCCGTGCCGGTTGTGGAAGAAGAGTTCGATGTCGAAGAGAACGAAGAGGACAGCTTCCTCGGTGAAGAACAGGAACTCCCTGAAATCAACGAAGAAGAATTCGCCTTTGAAATCAAGGACGACGAGATCGCATAAGGCCGTCGCTCTAATCTGATTCGCAAAAGAGCCGCAGTGCACACGCACTGCGGCTCTTTGTTTTTTCGCTTTGAAATCTAGCGCTTAACCCGCCTGCCTAACTTTTTACTTGACGCCCCCCCCAGCAATTAATGTACCGTGCGCGCCGTCAGCAGATGTTATTCGGGCGAATAACACAAGTTACTCGGAAAAAAAGTTCAATCAGCGTTAGCCCTGACTTTCAGTTTCTTTTTGCGGGAATAGTTTCAGCAACAGTCGTCGCCAGCAGTCTTGCGGCTCGTTCGCCAAACGAGTGCGGCCAAGACAGGAGTTAGCCATGTTAAAAGTGAAGACGCCAGTGAATCGTTTTGCCTGCTATTTGCTTTGTTCGGCCCTGCTCTTTTCGAGCCTGACGCTGCCGGTCAGTTCCCGCAGCAACCAGACAGGCGCGGTGCAAAGTCGCTCAAGGATCGAAGGAAAGACCATCACCGGTTCAGCCAAATATCACACCCGTCCAACTCAACCACCCAGAATTCCGGAGCCACCGGATTCGACGAAGTGCTCGCCGCGTGATCTCGATTGTAAGCGGCGCAATGAGCCGCGGCCCAACCAGCAACGCCCCACTCAAACAGCAATTCTCGGTTAAGTGCGAAGTCGTTGAAAAAGGGGCGTTTAGAAAAAGGAGTTTCCGCGCTTGCCGGCAAAAGAGGAGAAAGTGGCAAGCCGG
>JANOWX010000808.1:0-8779 GCA_031418175.1 Acidobacteriota bacterium
CCGGCTTGCCACTTTCTCCTCTTTTGCCGGCAAGCGCGGAAACTCCTTTTTCTAAACGCCCCTTTTTCAACGACTTCGCACTTAACCGAGAATTGCTGGTTTCAGTGTTGCTGCGGGGCCGGAAGTCCGCCGCAATGCAGCGGGCAGTCTGCCTGATGCCAGCGGGCCACGGGCGCAAGCGAAAACGGGGCGAATAAAGGGGGCGCTTGGGGATGATCGTCGGGGTGCGGGTTTGGGGCTGTGCTGCCGGCTGAATGTTTGAAGAACGCGAGCCAATGCAGCGCGCGCATTGTACGTCTGCCAGTCTGAGGCGCAAAGCGAAACTTAGGAATGGCTTGAAAACAAAACTGCCAAATCAACCACGGGGAACACTGGGCACACGGGGAAAACCATTCAGGTAGGTTGATTTCTCCCCGTGTGCCCCCGTGTCCCCGTGGTTTGGCAGGGTTATTTCCAGTTCATTCCTTAGGTGAGCCGCGAAATTTGCTGTGGGCGCGCAAGGTCAGCCCGCCAAGCTGGAATCGCTGTGATCTATGCTATAGTGCGGGCCCAGCGGAGATGAGAGTCCGTGCTCAACCCAACCGAAACATTCTGAATTTGCGAGGTAACAGTTCGATGAAACAAGTATTGTCGCTGAGTCTGCTGGCCGCCTTGTCTGCGTTCCAGGTTTCCGCCCAAACCCCGGCGGCAAAAACGCCGGCCAAAGCCCCGGCGCCGCTTGCCAAAGCTGTCCGTCAGGCCGAGCGCCAACCCACCGCTCAATTCTTCCCGGTCGAACAGGTCAAGCCTGGCATGCGGGCGGTGGGCTACACCGTCTTTGAAGGCCGCGAGCCGCGCAAGTTCGAACTGCAAATTCTGGGCGTGATGAAAGGCTTTCCGAGTCCGGGGCAGAACGCGGTGCTGTCGAAATTGCTGGGTGACGAATTGCAGCACACGGGCGTTTTTCAAGGGATGAGCGGCTCGCCTGTTTACATCGAAGGCAAGCTGCTCGGCGCAGTCGCCTTTGGCTACCAGTTCGCCAAAGATCCCATCGCCGGGATCACGCCGATTCAACAGATGATTGACTTGTTCGAGCAAAAGCAGGGCGAACGCAATCAACCCGCCGACAAACCGCGCCCGGTTTCCTTTTCTGAAATTGCCTTTAACGAAAATTCCCCCGAACTGAAAACCTTTGTCGAACGGCTGAACGGCTCGAATGCGGGCGCACAGAACGTGAGCGGGTCGGGCAATCAAATGTTGGTGCCGCTGGCCGCGCCGTTGGCGTTCACCGGTGTCGCGCCGGAGGTCGTCGCGCGGTTCGCCCCGCAGTTTCTGGCGTTGGGGCTGAACCCGGTGGCGGGCGTGTCCAGTGCCGCTGAGATCGGTGACATCAAGAAGGCGGACGCCGGTACGTTAAAGCCCGGTTCGACAATTGTGGTGCCCTTGGTGCGCGGTGATTTTTCGGTGGCTGCTTCGGGCACGGTGACGCTGCGCGACGGCAATCGCATTTATGCTTTCGGACATCCGTTTTTGTCGCTGGGTGTCGCTGATTTCCCGATGCACGAGGGTCAAATCATCACGGTGATGTCCAGTCAGGCCACCTCATTTCACATGTCTATCCCGGCCGCCACAGTGGGCGCGTTGCGTGGCGACCGCTCGTCCGGCATTTACGGCGAATTGGGCGCCGTGGCAAAAATGATTCCGGTCGAGATCACCCTGCAAACCAGCCGTGGCGAACGCAAGAGCTACAAGTTTGAAATGGTGATGGATCGCTTCCTGACGCCGGTGCTCACGCAAATGACCGTGATGGCGACAATTGGTTCGACCGAGCGCTCGCTGGGGGATTCGACCTTACAGATTCGCAATCGCATCAAAGTGAAAGGGCAGCCCGAAATCATGCTGGAAAACCGGCTGTCCACTTCAATGAATGCGCCAATGGCGGCCGCGCTGGCGATCTCGCAGCCGTTGAGCGCGTTGCTCAACAGCGGCTTTGAAGGGCTGGCCATCGAAGGCGTCAAACTCGACATCACTTCGCGCGACGCCCGCCAACGCGGCAGCCTGGATCGGCTTTGGATCAATCAGACGGACGTCAAACGCGGCGAGAAGCTGGAAATCCAAGCCTTTGCGCGCACCGAAAGCGGCGCTGAATACCTTGAACGCATTGCGATTCAAATTCCGGCGGATGCGCCGTTGGGTCAATTGCAAGTCATCGTCAGCGACGGCGCGGCCTTGCAGTCCAGCGAACCGCGCACCGGTTTTACGCCCAAAACGCTGGCCCAACTGGTGCGCGAGCTGAACAAGCTTCGCAAGGCCGACCGCCTCTATGTGCGCCTGGCGCGCAGTGAGAATGGCGCCGTCATCAACAATGAAGAACTGCCGAACCTGCCGCCTTCGGTGCTGGCGACGCTCGGTTCTGACCGGACAGCGGGCGGTTACACGCTGTTGCGCTCGGTGACTGTTTTGGAGCAGGAGTTGCCGCCGGCTGAATTTGTGATTGCGGGGCAGCGGACGCTGACGGTCAATGTCGTGAACAATTGAAGCAAGTGACGCGGAGAATGGTATGCAAGCTGTTAAGCAACAAATCAAAGTGCCGGCGGATCGCGAGTTGCGCATCTGTCTGCCGCCAACCGCGGCAGTCGAGACGCAAGCTGAAGTCATTGTGTTGTTTCAAGACCTTCCTGCCTCGGCCATCGCTGACGAAACGGCCCGCGAGTTGGAAGAGTTTCGCGTGGCCGCGAATGATCCGCTCTTTATGGCTGATTTGCGCGAAGTGATGGACGATTTTAAGTACGCCGATTTTGACCCGAAGACCTTATGAATTACTCGCGCTGGGAGATTTGGCTGGCGAAACTCGATCCAGTCACGGGTTCCGAGCAGGGGAAAACGCGGCCCGTCTTGGTGGTCAGTCGCAGCACGTTCAATCAGGTCATGCCGATTGTGGATGTTTTGCCGATCACTTCGCGCAAAGCCGGCCGCACGCTTTATCGCAATGAAGTGTTGATACCGGCTGGCACCGGTGGGTTGCAGAATGAATCCATCCTGATGTGCCATCAAATAAGGGCGCTCGACAAACAACGGTTTATTCGGCATCTTGGTCACTTGACTGACATCTTCTTGCAAGCAGAGATTGCCGCCGCTTTACGTTTTCAATTGGAACTGTAGCTGGCGAACAAAAACGACATCAAAACCAACTGACTGATGGACGGTTACTCAACTTCATGCGCAAATCCATTTGCTTTCTTCTTTTCCTGATTTTCTCTGGCGTTGTATTACTCAAAGCTGCTGCCAGCGGCCCCGTCTTCTGGCGCGTCAACACGCGCGCCGAAATCGAAAAAGGCGATGCCAAGGGCGTGGCCATTGCCGACAACGGCACTTTGACGCTGGCGCCGCAATTCAACGAAATCTTCGATACGAAACAAGCCTACATCTGGTCTGCGGTGGCCGATGCGCGCGGCAATGTTTATCTGGGCACCGGTCACGAAGGCCGCGTGTTTAAGGTGGATGCCAGCGGCAAAGGCGCGCTGCTCTATAAAACCAGCGAACTGGACGTGATGGCGCTGGCGGTGGACGCGCAGGGCAACGTCTACGCAGGCACTGCGCCGGATGGCAAGGTTTACCGCATCACGCCTAGCGGCGAAGCGAAGGTCTTTTTCGAGCCGAAGACCAAATACATCTGGTCGCTGGCGTTCGACGCGCAAGGCCGTTTGTATGTGGGCACGGGCGACAAAGGCGTGATCTTTCGCGTGACACCCGACGGCAACGGCGCGCCGTTCGTGAATACGACGCAAGCCAACATCACCGCCTTGCGGATGGATGCGGCGGGCAATTTGCTGGCGGGCACTGATCCGGGCGGCATGGTTTTGCGCATTGCCCCGGATGGCAAGACGTTTACCTTGTTCGATTCGGCGCAGCGCGAGATCCGGGAAATCGCCTTGGGCCGCAATGGCGAAATCTATGCGCTGGCCTTGTCCGAGTCGGCGGGAAGCGGCGGCAGCAACGCTTCATCCGGCCTGACGCCCATCTCCGCGCCCGCCGTCGCAGGCGGCGACGAAGGCGGTGTGACCGTCACGATCAGCGATGGGCAAGTTTTGGACAGCGGCACTTCAAGTTCGCCAGCGTCATCAAGCGCATCAACCGGCAACCAGTCCAAAGCGGCGTTGTACCGCTTGGACGCGAGCGGCGGCAACGATGTCTGGTGGGATTCAAAAGACGCGGCGGCTTTCACTGTGGCCGTGGATGGCGCCAATGACAAAACGACGGCGTGGGTTGGCACCGGGCAAAAGGGCCGCGTTTACGCCGTCACGCCCGCGCGCAAGCCGGTGATGTACGCGCAATTGCCCGAAGCGCAGGTCTCGCGCCTGTTGCAAACCGGCCAGGATGTTTGGGCCATCACTTCCAATCTGGGCAAGGTCTATCGCGCCAACAGCGCCGGTGTGAGTGGCTCATACACTTCATCCGTGCGCGAAGCGGCAACCGGCGCCGCCTGGGGCCGCATCTCCTGGCTCGGAGCCGGTGAGATCGAAATGCAAACGCGCAGCGGCAACACGGCTACGCCCGATTCGACCTGGAGCGATTGGTCGGCAGCGCTTGCCAATGCCGAGGGCGACGCGATCAAGAGTCCCGCCGCCCGCTTCTTGCAATGGCGCGCAACCTTGAAGCGGGCGGCGGGCAAACCCGATCCGAGTTTGCGCGAAGTGACGGTTTCGTACTTGCCGCGCAATGTCGCGCCCCGCGTCAATTCGATCACGGTGCTGCCCGCAGGCGTCGCGTTGCAAGCCTTGCCGCAACCGCAAGGCGATAGTGGCGCGGAACAGTCCGGCCTCGATCTCGCGATGCTGGGGGGCATGCCCAATATCCCGCCGCGCCGGTTGTATCAGCGTGGCGCGATTTCTTTGCAATGGCAGACCGAAGACCGCAATGGCGATGTTTTGGAATATGCGGTGTTTTACCGCAACGCGTACAGCAGCGAATTTTTCCCGCTCAAGACCGGCCTGCGCGACAACTACTACACGGTGGATGCGAACGATTTGCCGGATGGCCGCTATGTATTCAAAGTCGTGGCCTCAGACGGGCTGTCGAATCCGGGCAGCGTCGCGTTGAGCGACGAACAGGAAACCGAGCCTCTCGAGATGGACAACACGCCGCCCGCCGTTACGAACGAGGCGCCGAAAACCCAGGGCCGCCAGGTCGAAGTCGTGTTTCGCGCCACTGACGCGACCTCGATCATTCGCCGGGCCGAGTATCAACTGGATGGGAATGGCTGGAAGGCCGTTTATCCGCTTGATGGCATCGCCGATGCCAAACGCGAAGAGTTCAAAGTTGCTGTGACCCTGCCCGACGGCCGTCCGCACGTGCTCGCCTTCCGCGTGTTTGATGCGAATGCGAACGTCGGTAGCGCGCAGCTTGGAGTCAACGCACAATAGTTACCGAAGCAGTTCCAAATTCAGGCAAAACAAACCCGAAGGCAAATGTGCCAAAGGCAAAAATGCCAAAGACAATATGGAGGATCGAAAAATGAAACGTATCTACAGTCTATTCTTATGTGCCGCGCTGTCGTTGACGGCGGCTGTGGTCGTCAATGCACAGATGATTGCGAACAAAAAACTGAGCCCGTCCGATCTGGCAGCGGCGCAATCCGAAGTCAAATCAGCCGGTGGCGCGGACGCCCAACTCGTTTACGCCACGCGGCTCGACGCCGTGCAAAAAGGCAGCTTCGACAGCCTGGTCGTGATCTATGCCAAAGGCAAAGACACGCACGCGCTGGTCGTGCGCGGCGGCAAGCGTTACATGCTCAAAGCCGATCAGGGCGGCCAAGCAGTCAAAGCCGGCGATCAATTTCAGCGCATGGGCGTGCGTTACGAGGAAGGGAAGGCCCCGGTGTTACGCATGTTCGCGCTTAATGGCGGTGCCTTGCGCAATGTGGATTTCCGCTTCAACGGGACCGAATTCGCCGCGCAATAACAACTTCTATCAATGGAAAACAGGCAGCCGCAGCGTTTCGCAGACTCTCGCTTAGCCGCGTGATTCGGCGATTCTTGCGGCTGCCTTGCTCTCGACTTTCTCTCCCGCTTCAACTCACCGAAGCGCCAATCTCCTTCCAAGTTGCGAATCAGCCTGATTTCGTTCACTTTGGTGAGCCTTTGCGCAGGGTTACGACGCGCCTTCCGATTGCAAATAGAGCTGGAAACTGGCACCGGGATGGCTCAGCCAGATTCGGTTTCATCTGGCATTTGCTGTTGACGACACACGCCTTAGACCTGAAAGCAGGGCGCAATTGTTACCCTAAGTGGGCGCTGGTTAGGGGTAAATGGCATATCTGAAAAATTTCCGAAAGGAATCTTGACAAGAAGACGCTCAAGTTTTATCTTGCCTTCGCGCTTAGATAAGAGCGAAGGATCAAACGTTGAATCACGCAGGAGTTGGAGGGAGGCAAAAAGGCCACGCGGCTTACCGACCAGGGCGCGGGTCGAAGGATGGAATCAGGTCGGGCATTTAGGAGAATCAGAGGACAACTTTTGGAGGTAAATACTATGTCGTGGATCGTCAAACGTGACCCATTTAGCAGCTTTCAACACGATTGCAACCGGGCGATCAGCGCCGCCTTGCCAGTTTTCTTTAACACGCTGGGCAGCGTTGAAGAAAACGCCGTAACTCCGAAATGGACGCCCCGCGTGGACATTTTCGAGGACAAAAACGAAATCGCGCTGGAAGCCGATCTGCCGGGCGTCAAGCCGGAAGATTTCAAGCTTTTGATCGAAAATTACAAGCTCACGCTGAGCGGCGAGCGCAAGTTCGAGCAAGAGCACAATTGGCAGCGCGTCGAGCGCGGCTATGGCAACTTCACGCGGACGTTCGCGTTGCCGACTTCGGTGAATGTCGAAGCGGTGAAGGCGGAGTTCAAACACGGCGTGCTGCGCATCAGCCTGCCGAAGCGGGAAGAGGTCAAGGCGCGCCAGATACAGGTCGAAGTGAAGGGCAACGGCGCGACCGCCAGCAATTAACCACAGACCCATCGGCAAATGGGCGGCCCGGCTGTGGCGCGCAAGCAACGCAGCCGGGCACAAACATTCAGCCACGAATTGGCACGCGCTGGGCACGAAGCGTAAGATTGACCAGACCTCCGGATCGTTCGTGTTTGTGCCTGTCAATTCGTGGCTGAATGTTTTGCAGTAGTGGTGGGACGATTTGGCAAATCGTCCCACCTTCCCCAAGGAGCGAGATGAAATTCGACAAGTTCACACTCAAAGCGCAGGAAGCGATTGAATCAGCCGTCGCGCTCGCAGAAAAACAAAACCATCAACAAGTAGAGCCGGAGCATCTGCTGCTTGCCTTGCTCGAACAGCCCGAAGGCGTGACGCGCCCGATGCTGGGCAAGATCGGCGTCAACGTGCAAACGCTCTTGCCTGAAGTGGAAGCGGCGATCAAGAAGTTCCCGCAGGTGAGCGGTTTCGGCCAGCGCTTTTACAGCAACCGCATGACTGAGGCGCTGAGCAAGGCGCAGAAGGAAGCCGACAAACTCAAGGATGAGTTCATCTCTACCGATCACGTCTTGCTGGTTCTAGCCGAGGAAAAAGGCGAAGTTGGCAAGCTGCTGCGCAATCACGGCGTGACGCGCGACGGCCTGATGAAAGTGATCGAAGGGATGCGCGCCGGCGCCCGCGTGACTTCGCAAAACGCCGAAGAGCAGTACCAGGCGATTGCCAAATACTCGCGCGACCTGACCGAACTGGCGCGCCAAGGCAAACTTGATCCGGTAATCGGGCGCGATGACGAGATTCGCCGCACCATTCAAGTGCTGTCGCGGCGCACCAAAAACAACCCCGTGCTGATTGGCGAGCCAGGCGTCGGCAAGACCGCCATCGTCGAGGGCCTCGCGCAACGCATCATCAGCGGCGACGTACCAGAGACTTTGAAAAACAAACGGCTCTGCTCGCTGGATTTGGGCGCGATGCTGGCCGGGGCGAAGTATCGCGGCGAATTTGAAGAGCGACTGAAAGGGTTCCTGCGCGAAGTCGAAAAAGCGCAGGGCCAGATCGTCGTCTTCATAGACGAATTACACACGCTGGTGGGCGCGGGCGGCGCGGAGGGTGCGGTTGACGCTTCGAATATGCTGAAGCCTGCGCTGGCGCGCGGCGAATTGCGTTGTGTGGGCGCGACGACGCTGAACGAATATCAGAAATACATTGAAAAGGATAAGGCGCTCGAACGGCGCTTCCAGCAAGTTTATGTCGGCGAGCCGAATGTCGAAGACACCATCGCCATCCTGCGCGGGTTGAAAGACCGCTACGAAACGCACCACGGTGTGCGCATCAAGGACGCGGCCATCGTGGCGGCGGCGACACTGTCGAACCGTTACATCACGGATCGCTTCTTGCCCGACAAGGCGATTGATCTGATTGACGAAGCGGCCTCGCGTTTGCGCATCGAGATTGATTCGCTGCCGACCGAAATTGATGAAGTCGAACGCGAGATCATTCAACGCGAGATCGAACGGCAGGCGTTGATGCGCGAGGAGGACGCCGTTTCAAAAGAGCGCATGGCCAAGGTCGAACGCGAGATCGCCGATTTGAAAGAGAAGTCGGGCGCGATGAAGGCCAAGTGGCAATCGGAGAAGGAAGTCATCGAACGCATTCGCGGGTCGAAGGAACAAGTCGAAGCTCTCAAAGTGCAAGCCGAACAGTTCGAGCGCGCGGGCGATTACGGCAAGGTGGCCGAGATTCGCTACGGCAAGATGACCGAGTTGCAGAAGGCATTCGAAGCCGATCAGGCCAAACTGGCCGCGTTGCAGGTGGGCGGGCGC
>JANOWX010000809.1:0-11116 GCA_031418175.1 Acidobacteriota bacterium
CCGGCTTGCCACTTTCTCCTCTTTTGCCGGCAAGCGCGGAAACTCCTTTTTCTAAACGCCCCTTTTTCAACGACTTCGCACTTAACCGAGAATTGCTGCGGTCTGGCTGCATTACGACCACCTGCATCAATTCACCGATGCCGAATTGGTGGTCTGGCAACTTTTCGCCAACCATCTGGCCAGCACCTATGAACACGTGCGGCGCATTGAACAGTTGCAAAGCGGCCAGGAATTTTCGGTGGCGCTGGCGCAGGTCAGCGGCACCCGGCAGGTCGCGCAAACAATGATCGAACACGCGCGCCACGATTTCCGCGCTGACGCGGTGATTTTCTGGGCTTTTGACGAAGCGGCCAAGCAGTTTCAGGTCGAGCGTTCCTGCGCGCTGGGTCTTGACCGCGCGCTCTGGGCCGAGCAGCAGCAATTCGGCCCGCGCCAGGACGGCACGACCCACCGCTTCATGCGCGCCGGCTTTCAAACCTTCAACGACCTGCACGAAGCGGCCACGCGCCAGCAATTGGGCCTCAACACAGCGCATTTGCTCGACCGTCTACAGGCCGGCAGCTTGCTGGTGCTCGCGCTCAAACACGCCGAAGAAAACCTGGGCATCCTGTTCCTCATCAACAAAGCGCCGCACAGTTTCGGGCACGAATTGAAAGAGGCCGCGCAAAGTTTCGGCCAGCAGGCGGCACGGGCGTTGCGCCAGGCGCGCTGGCAGGATCAGGTCAATTACACCACGGCGGCGAGCCGGGCCATCGCGCAAGCCGCGCGGCTGGGCGATCACCCGGCCACGCTGCGCGCCATCGCGCGCGAGGTCAAACAGGCCACCGCCTGCGACGCCGTCGTGTTGTTTGAATACGACGAACAGCGCAAAACGCTGCTCTTGCCGCCGACGATGGAAAACGTCCGGGAACCGGAGAAGATCAGCAGCCCGCAAGAGGAAGCTGATTTCAAGGCCGTTTACCGCGCGCTCGAACAGGGCCGCATGGTGGCCGTCAACAAGATGCTCAACACGCCCGAACTGGCGCGCACCCGCTTCGCCCGCGAAGAGGGCATCGAGTCCTGCCTGGTCGCGCCGCTGGTGCTGAAGAACGAACAGCGCCACGGCATCCTCTTCATCAACTACCGCCGCCTGCACCGCTTCAGCGAGCAGGAAAAGGAGCTGGCGCAATTACTGGCCGATCAGGCGGCGCTGGCTTTGCACGTCTCGCGCGCGCGCCGCAGCCGCGAATACTTGAAGCTGATTCACGAAGTGGGCCAGGAACTGACGCGCAGCTTTTCGGCCCAGCCCGACAGCCTGTTGGCAGAATTGCTGGAACGCGCGGTCGAAGCCATGAAGCGCATCAAGCAATCAGATTGGCAGCGCGATCAAATGGTCGGCACGATTCAGCTTTATGACGCGGCGGCGCAACGGCTCGAATTCCGCAGCATCTATCCGCCCGCAGCAGGCGCAAAATTCCGCGAGCGCATCGGCAAGACCTGGTCAATTGACGAAGCGCAGGCCGGCGCCCGCGTCGGCGTAACGGGCCGCGCCATCCGCGAACAGCGTTCCCAGTTGGTGGCCGACGTGACCAAAGACCCGCATTACCTGCGCTTCCATCCCGACACGCGTTCGGAACTGGTGGTGCCGCTGTTGAAAGACGGCGCGCCGCTGGGGGCGATCAATTTCGAAAGCACGCTGCCCAGCGGCTTCGACGGCGAGGATCAGGAGATGGCCGAACGGCTGGCCGATTTTGCCGTTGCCATGCTCACCGGCGATGAATTGCGCCAACGGCTGGAAACCAGCATGGCCCTGTCGTTGATGGGCCTGGCGAGTTCGACCTGGGAGCACGAATTGCGCACCGGCGTGCTGGCCATCCAGCGCACGGCGCAGCTTTGCTTATCTGAGGGGCTGACCGAAGATTTAGCAGCCGCAACCGGCGCGTCAGCGGAACTGCGCGCGCGTTTGTTACGCATTGAAAAAGCCAGCCAGCAAATCCTGGGCAAACGCATCCCGGCTTCGCCGCTCGGCGACACGGCGGCGGAGCGCGAACTGCTTTACCCGCTGCTGCACGAGCGCATCAAGGGTTTGTGCAAATGGAAATATCCGTTCGTCACCTATGAATTCGATGAGACCTCCGACCGTTACGCCGTGGTGCGCGTCAATCCCGAATGGCTGAAATGGGCGGTGGACATTCTGGTGGACAACGCCGCGCGCGTGCTGGAACCGCTCGCGGAGCGCCGCCTGCGCTTGCGGCTGGCGCGGAATAACGGGCGCGTCGAGGCCGAATTCAGCGACAGCGGGCCGGGTTTGCCCGAGGCCGTGCGCGCGAAACTTTTCAAGGAACGCATCACGCCCGAAGCCGGCGCGGGCGGCCAGGGCATAGGCTTGCTCTATGCCCGGCTGATCCTGCGCTGTTACAACGGCGACCTTTACTGGAAGCCGCAATCCACGCCGGGCACGACGATGGTGCTGAGTTTGCCCGCCGAGTAACGAGAACTGACAAGACGATGAACGAACAGCGCCTGCATTTTCTTTTCGTGACCGACATCCAAACGCCCGTTTGGCTACCGGCCCTGACCGAGGCGCTGGCCTGCTGGGGCGCGGTTGAAGCGGTGGCTGAAACAGAAGCTGCGGCACGGTTGCAGAAAAGGGAAGTGACAGCCTTGCCGGTGGTATTGCCGGATGTCGGACCGGTGGTATTGCCGGTTGTCTTAATTGACGCCAGTCAGTGTCACGATGCGGTGAAGCTGGTGGAAAGCTTGCACGCCGAATTTCCGGCCTTGCTCATTGTCGTGTTGACGGCCTTGCCGAATTTGCGTTTGCTGCGTAGCGTATACCGCGCCGGTGCGCGCGATTGTTTGAAGATGTCACTGGATGCGCGCGCGCTGCGCCAGGCGTTGGCGCCGGTGTTGGCATCGAATTAAAGCAGTTGTGTGTATGGGTGAGCGCGTGGTGCGGTACGGGGAGCGGTAGCGACCTGGTATCTCTGAATGTGCACGACGTGGAGTCACCAGGTCGCTACCGCTCCCCGTACCGCATCGTTGTCCCGCGCGCAACCTTCATTGCGTTGTATGGTTTCCCGGTCGAGATGTTTGCGGCAGACAGACACCGCCGGTTCAGCAGGAGCACCAGCCGTGAAGAAAATCCGCCTACTTCTTGCCGAAAATCACCCGGAGTGGTTGGCCACGCTGGCCGACTATTTCGATCAAGCGCAGTACCAGATTTTTCATGCCACCACGCCGGCGGAAGCGCGCCGGTTGCTGGCCGAGGAATACATTCACGTCGGCCTGATAGATCAGCGGCTGGCCGACAATGACGACGATCTGGATTTCAGCGGCCTGGAATTGATCGGCGCGCAAACGCACGACGCCGTCAAACTGATCGTGCTGACCGGCTATGAATCGCCGCGCGCCGAACGCCAGGCCTTCCGCGCGGGCGTTTTCGATTTCCTGTACAAAGAGGAAGAGATCGAAACGGTGCGGCAAACCGTCGCGCGCGCCGAAGCGGCGCTTGGCATCAATTTTGAACTGGAGATTACCCAGGCCGGCCATTCGCTCAGCGACCTGGCCGAACGGCTGGAACCGGACGCGCCGCCCGCGCAATTGCCCGCGCGCGCTGAAGAGTTCGGCGATCTGCTGCGCAAGCTCTTCAGCCAATGGGAGCAGATCGAATTGACCAAATTGCTTTGGCGTCAAGCGGGCCGTCTGGCGCTCATCGTGCGCGCCTCGGCTGCGGCCAAACCGCCGCAGACCTTTCTGGTCGTTTGCGGCGAGCGCGAACTGCTGCGCCGCGAAGCGCAAGACTACGCCGCCTTCGCCCCCAAGCACGGCCCGCACAGCACCCTTTTTGAAGAAGCGCGCGAGACGCCGCGTTTTGGCGCGCGCCGCTACGTTTGCGCGGGCGCCAATCTGGAGGCGGCGCTGACCTTGCAACAGCTTTACGAACAGGAGCGCGAAAAGCCTTTTCACAACGCGGTCGCGCTGCTTTGCAAAAACGCGCTGCCCGCCTGGCAGCCAGAAGCGCACGAGTTTGCGCCCTTCGCCTCGCTCGACGCGTTTTACCGCGCCCGGCTGGGTTTGACCGCGGCGCACGGCGCGCTCTTGCGCGAGAAGATCGCCTGGCTGGCCGAGAATCTGCCGCGGCTGGATTTGCAAGTCACACAAAGCGCCGGCTGGCTCAGGCTGGGGCACGGCCCGCAAGCCCCGCATCCGGCGCTGTTGTTGCAAACGGACTTGCTGCCCGAACAGCCGCTGCTGGCGCAATTCGCGCCCGGCGCGCTGGCCGCCGCAACGATTTTGCTGGAAGGCGACCGGCAGCTTTGGCTGACCGATTTTCTCAACGCCGGGCTGGCTCCGCGCCTTTGGAATTTTGTGAGTCTGGAAGCGCAACTGCGCTTCGATTTGCGTAAGAGCGCAAGTTGGCCGCAATTGCTCGCGCTGGAAAAAGAGTTCCTCCATCCCGACCGCTTTGACAACCTGGACGCCAGCGCCGTCGAAGATGAAAAGGTGCTGCACGCGATTGCGCGGTTGCGCCAACTGGCGGCGCCGGGCGTGGTGCACAACAGCGCGCCTTATCACCTGGGTATTTACTATCAGGCGCTCAAACGGCTGACCGAAATCGAAACCGGTTCGCGCGCGGCCTCGCAAAAGCTGGCGCATCTGCTACGCGCGGCGCATCTGCTGCTGGTGCTGACGCTGCTGGGCGACAAACTCAGCAAAGGCAAACCGGTCACGCCGTTGCGCCAGGCACGCGGCCTGCGCCTCGATTTGGCGGCGCGCACCGTCTGGCTCAACGGCGTCGAAAAAGACCTCTCGAAAAAACGCGCGCTCTTCCCGCTGCTGCAATTTTTGTACGCCAACAAAGGCCGCGATTGCTCGTACAAGGAACTGAACAGAGAGTTGGGCTACCACGACTACCCCGCACACGATGCCGAATTGAAACGCGCGGCGGACACGCGTTTGAATGTCGCCATCAGCCGTCTGCGCGATGAACTGGGTGACACGGCCAGTGCGCCCCAACTCATCCAGAAAGGCCCAACCGGCTACAAGCTGGTTGATCCCGCCGAAGAAAAATAAAGCACCTGGGTACGCCGCGCTGCCAATGTAAGCCATTTGTTAGCCGCCGCCAGGGCCCGCCGCTCTACAATCCGCGCGTGGGCAGACAGGCGCGAAATCATCCGCAGAAAAAAAGCGCGTTGTTAGCACGATGTAAGCCCCGCCCAGCGCAAAACCAAGTTACCTTCAACCCCTAACATCAAACCCTTGTAACTCAGAAAGGAGTTCAAACGAATGACGATCTCAAGCTCTGACAAGGTGGCGGCCAAGGGCGCGCAGCCGTTGGCCCAGCCACCACTCACACGGATTTACGATTTCCAGTTCCGGCCGCCGGGCGAAGTGGACATCGGCTGTCTTGAAGATACGCGCTAACGGAGGCCCAACATCCAAGCCGTTATTTTCAGCACAGTCCCATGGCCCAGCTTGGCCCGCGTCACCGGGCGAACACAGAACGCAAAACGACAGAGAGGTTGAAATGAACCAGCATTTGCATCAACAACCATTGCCGGACGTTCTGGGAAGAGCTGACCAGTCCCATGCGATGAGCGCGGCTCATCAGCATCCTCCCCAGAATTACACCGAAAACTTCAGTTTCATCCCGCCCTTGCTGCAACGCGTGTATGCCGATTGGCTCAACTACGGCTACCGTTTCGCGCGCCAGAGCGGCGCCTATCGCGCGCGCGCCGCCGAGTTGCAACGGCTCGAAGACGATGCCGCGGCGGCCATCGAAGGCATGGGCGGCGAGCTTTACGATCCTGCCCGCCATGCGCACGACCGCTTGCGGCAGGCTGAATTCGAGCAACTGCTCAGACAACGCGAGGACTATGAATACGGCGTCCTGAGCGCGCAGGCCGACGCCGCCGAACAGCGGCGGCAGCGGGCCACCCTGCAAACCGCCGCCGACAAGCCGCGTCCGCCGCGCCTCTTCATCGCGCTGGCGGCGCTGCTGATGGCGCTGTCGGTGCAACTCACGCTGGCGGGCAACATCTTCGCCTGGATCGAAGACGACCTCTCCCGCGTGCTGGCGGCGGGCGTCACCGCGCTCTTTCACGGCGTGTTTCTGTGCGCCAGCTATTTCAGCGGCCGCACCGGCTTCGGCGTGAACAACCGGCTGAGCCGCCTGTTGCTGCTGGGTGTGGTGATGCAAGCCGGCGCGCTGGCCGTGTTGCGCTACCACGCCGCCGAGAGCGAACCGGCGCGCGTGTTTGCGCTGGTCTTGCTGGTGTTTGAACTCGGCGTCAGCGTGGCCGTCGAAGCGCAAGCCGAAAGCTACCGCCGAGCCGCGCAAAGCTATCAGCAACACCACGCGCAATTGCTGTGGACGGAAGCCGCGCACGCCGCCGCGCTGGAACGCCAACGTCAATGGGGCGCACGGCTGCGCGTGGTCGAACAGCAAATCGCCGAACACCTGCGCCACGTGGACGAACGCGCGCTCTGTCACGGCAGGCTCGAGGCGCTGCGGAACGTGGCGCGCAAAGCGGTTCACAACGGCTATCTCACCGGCGTGGCGGAAAATTACCGCTACTTCTTCGGGTCTGTCGGGCCAGTCGGGCCAGTCAGGCCAGTCAGGCCACTCAAGGAGGCCGCATGAAAAACAAAACTGGATTGAGTTGGTGCTGTCTGGTGTGTCTGAGTTTGGCTGGTTGTGAGCGCGCGCCGCGCGACCGCGCCGACATCGCCATGCTGGTGGATGTCTCCGGTTCGCAAGCGCGCAACTGCGCCTGCTTGTCCGCCACCGCCCGCGCGGCGCTGGCCTGGCCCAACGTGCGCCGCCAATCGCGTGTGTGGCTGGCGCACACGGGCGACGCGGCGACGGCCTTTGAGCCGCGCATCGTCGCGCAGTTTGAATTGCCGCGCGTCAACGTGCTGGAAGGCCGCGATACCAGCGCGGAACAACACGCTGAACTGTTGGGCCGATTGACCGCGCAATGCGGTCAACTGGCCCCGGCGCGCGTCTCGCCCATCTTCGCTGGCCTCAAACGGCTGGTCGAGAAATTGCAGACCGCGCCGCTCGGCCCCAGCGGCTGGCATTACCTGATCGTCAAAACCGATGGCGCGGAAACCGCCGAACCCGCGCTGCACGCGGCGCTGGCCGATGCTGCCGCGCCGCTCGACGCCTTGCCGAAGATTGACAACCGGCAAGTCAAAATCCTCTTTCGCGGGTTAGCCGAGACGGTCAGGCCTAACGACTCGCGCCTGCGCCCCAGCGCCGACCGTGCGCGCGCCGTCTGGCAGGCCGTCTTCACGGAGCCTGATCTGGTCGGCTTCGATCCGCTTTGCGAGACCCCGGCGGAAGGCCGGTTGGCAAGCCGGTAACCCCGCGCACAAGTTCACGCGTCCAATCAGCCGACTCCCGTTGGCCGGGGGCGGGCGTCAAGACTCGCTTCCGGCTTTTTTATTTTTGGATTTTGGATTTCAGCGTTTGCGCCGCATTGCCCAAACGAATTCGGCCAGCCCTTCTTCCCAGGGCGGCAGCAAAATCTGCGGGTCTTGCAGCGTCGTCAGCACCGCGTATTTCGGGCGCTTGGCTGGGCGCGGGTACTCTTCGCTTTTGACCGGGTAAACGGGCAGCGTGATGGTGCTACGGTAATACAACTCGTTGGTCAGTTCGTACCAACTGGCGCTGCCTTGTCCGGCCAGATGATAAGTGCCGTATGCGTCCGTCTGAATCAGTTGCGCAATCGCCAGCGCCAAATGCGGCGCATAAGTTGGCGAACCGTATTGATCGTTGACGACGCGCACGTGTTCAACACCGGGCTTGGCCGCCTGCGCCAGCATCGTCAGTGGGAAGTTTTTGCCTTCGCCATTGACCGGAGTTGAATACAACCAAGCCGTGCGCGCGATGTAATGGCGCGGGTTGAACAGCGCGACCTGCTGTTCGCCCGCCAGCTTGCTACGGCCATACACCGATTGCGGATTGACCGGATCGAATTCGTGCAGCGGGCGTTTGCCCAAGCCGTCAAACACGTAATCGGTCGAAACGTGCAGCAGCGGCAGATCGGCTTCGCCTGTGGCCAACGCCAGATTGCGCGCGCCCAAGGCGTTCACGCGATAGGCGCTGTCTTGGTCTGCTTCCGCGCCGTCCACGTTGGTGTAAGCCGCCGCGTTGATGACGGCATCGGGCTTGTGCCAATCCAGCGCGTCCACGACGAGGTTGTATTTGGTAATGTCGAGTTGCGTGTGCGTGAGCGCGCTGGATTCGTGGCCGAGCAAGGCTTTGGGCAGTGCGCGCGCGAGTTGTCCGTTGGCTCCGGTGATGAGGATTTTCATGAGCAGCATGTACGGCAAGCTGCCAGCTTGCCGCTGTCTCGGCAGGTGACACACGCGTGCCGGTAGGTTTGCAAATCAGTCCCACGGCAAACTAACAGTTTGCCGTACATTTCATTGCGGCAAAACCGCCAGCAACTCCGCCAGCGGCTTGCCCTGTTGATCTTTCTGCGACAAAAGCAGTCCGTCGGTGAGCGGCCATTCGATGCCCAGCGCCGGATCATTCCACAACACGGTGATCTCGCTGGCCGGATCGTAAACGTCGGTGCATTTGTATTCGACCTGCGCGATGGCGCTGGTGACGCAGAAGCCGTGCACGAAGCCGGACGGCACATAAATCTGGCGGAAGTTTTCTGCCGACAGCCACGCGCCCATCCATTTGCCAAAGTGGGGCGAGCCGCGCCGCACATCCACCGCCACGTCGAATATCTCGCCTTCGATCACGCGGATGAGTTTGGCTTGGGGCCGCGCCAGTTGCGCGTGCAGTCCGCGCAACGTGCCGCGCACCGAACACGAGTGATTGTCTTGCACAAACCTGGCGTCAACCCCGCCCGCCGCATACTTTTCGCGTTGATAGGTTTCCAGAAAGAAGCCGCGTTCGTCGCGCCAGACTTGCGGTTCGATCAGGATGACGCCGGGCAATTCGGTCGGCAGGAACTTCATTGACGGCCAGCCTCCTGTTCAGCCTGTTGCAGCATTCTGAGCAAGTATTGCCCGTATTCGTTTTTGCGCATCGGTTCGGCAATGCGCAACACATCCGCCGCCGTCATCCAGCCGTTGTGAAAGGCGATCTCTTCCAGACACGCGGCCATCAGGCCCTGCCGCTCTTGCAAGGTTTGGATGAAGCTGGACGCCTGTTGCAACGATTCGTGCGTGCCCGTGTCGAGCCAGGCGATGCCGCGCCCCAGCTTCTCAACGTGCAATTCGCACCATTCGAGGTATTGCTTGTTGACGTCGGTGATTTCCAATTCGCCGCGTGGCGAAGGCTTCAGGTCGCGCGCGACGTCGAGCACGCGGTTGTCGTAAAAGTACAAGCCCGTCACTGCCCAATGCGAACGCGGGGCTTTGGGCTTTTCTTCCAAACTGACGGCGTGCCCATCGGCGGCGAATTCGACGACGCCATAACGTTCGGGGTCGCGGACTTGGTAGGCAAACACGGTCGCGCCCTCTTGGCGTTGCGCCGCGCGCCGCAAATCATCCGGCAGCCCGTGGCCGTAAAAGATGTTGTCGCCCAGCACGAGCGCCACGCTATCGCTGCCGACGAATTCGCGCCCGATGATGAAGGCCTGCGCCAATCCATCGGGGCTGGGCTGCACGGCGTATTGCAGGTTGATGCCGTATTGCGAACCGTCGCCCAGCAGGCGCGCGAACTGCGCCTGATCCTGCGGCGTCGTGATGACCAGAATGTCGCGTATGCCCGCCAACAGCAGCGTCGAGAGCGGGTAATAGATCATCGGCTTATCATAAATCGGCAGCAGTTGTTTGCTGACCGCGAGGGTGATGGGATAAAGCCGTGTGCCGGAGCCGCCGGCGAGGATGATGCCTTTCATAAAAAGTAGACAGTAGGTAGTCAGTAGACAGTAGTTTGTTGTTAGCCTGCGCCCAGGCGTTGGCGTTCGTATTTGCCGGTCAACACGGTTTCGCACCAAGCGCGGTTCTCAAAATACCAGCGCACCGTCCGTGCCAGCCCGCTTTCAAAATCATATTTCGGCTGCCAGCCCAATTCCGCCCGAATCTTGCCGGCGTCAATCGCGTAGCGGCGGTCGTGCCCGGGCCGGTCGGCGACAAAGGTTTTGAGTTCGAGATAGCTGGTCTTGCCTTGCGCGCGCAACGCCGCGTTTTCAACAGCGGGCAAAACCGTTTCGACTTCGGCGCAGAGGCGGTCAACGATTTGCAGGTTGGTGCGTTCATTGCCGCCGCCGATGTTGTATTTCTCGCCAGGCGCGCCCGATTGCAAGGCCCGCAGGATGCCGCTGCAATGATCTTCGACATAAAGCCAATCACGCACATTGCCGCCGTCGCCGTAAATCGGCAGCGGCTTGCCGTCGAGCGCGTTGAGCAGCATCAGCGGAATCAGCTTTTCGGGAAACTGATACTGTCCGTAGTTGTTTGAGCAATTGGTGATGAGCGTTGGCAGGCCAAAGGTCTCGTGCCAGGCGCGCACCAGATGATCGGCGGCGGCTTTTGACGCGGCATACGGCGAATTGGGCGCGTAAGGCGTCGTCTCGGCAAACAATCCTGATTCGCCCAGCGAGCCGTAAACCTCATCGGTCGAAACGTGCAGGAAGCGGAAGGCTGCCTGCGCTGCGGCGTTCAATTCGCGCCAGTATTTACGCGCGGCTTCGAGCAGGACGAAGGTGCCGGTGATGTTGGTTTCGATGAAGGGCGACGGATCATCAATCGAACGATCCACGTGCGATTCGGCGGCGAAGTTGATGACGGCTGTTGGTTGGTGTGCGGCGAAGACCTGCGCCATTGCGGCGCGGTCGGCGATGTCGGCTTCGATGAATGACACGCGGGCAGCGTTGAGCGCCGCGCCCAGATTGGCTTTGTTCCCGGCATAGGTCAGCTTGTCCACGATGACCAACTGCGCGTTTGTTTGCGCCAGTACGTAATGGACGAAGTTTGCGCCGATGAAGCCTGCACCGCCGGTGATGATCCAGCGGGCCTGATTCGTTAAGGTCTCTGGCAAAACAGAAATCTCCTTCGTCTTAGTACACCGGCAACTAAGTTCTTTGAGAGTCAGCGGACGGCAACACGTAGTAACGATTTCAATCGTTCAGCCCTGGCCGCAGCACCCAACGACTAAAATCGT
>JANOWX010000810.1:0-8462 GCA_031418175.1 Acidobacteriota bacterium
CAGCCTGTCTTGGAGATCACGCACACAGGCTGAGGCCTGAACTCCATGCTCTTTTGCCGTGTTTGTTTGTGCTTCTGCGTAAGTCCTGCACCAGAAAATCTACAGATCAGTGGTACATTCATTGGGAACCGGCCCGTGCGGCCGTTGCTTCCGGCTACTTGGGTGGGAGTATAGACGACGCGCGCGGCGTCTGTCATTGAAGGGCGAATTCTACTGGCATCTGCCAAGTCCGCGCCGGGCTTGCGTAAAGCGTCTATGAAATTGACTAGATTTGAAGTGTTGGCGCTGCTGCCGGATTCCGCCGAGGTGACGGGCTACGGGATCGAGGTTTCGCCATCCGGGCGGGTCACGTTACAAGAATGGACGCTCTGCCTTGAGACCGTCGTGGATGGCTTGCCGGAACTCTTCGAGGCGCGGCTGGTCTGGCACAAAGGGCGCATCGAACTAGGCCCGCTGATCCTCATCAAAACGGGCGCCGCGCCCCCCAACCACGTCAATTTTTATTTGAAGCCGGACTTGGCCAAGGTCAAGAAACGTTACCACCTGAATCCGCCACAGCCTAAACCCAAAGCGTAATTCGGCAAGGGAATCACGGCAAAGGAATAATCGCCCCAGTCAATTGAATGCACATTCCGGTAGTGGGTCAATGTGGAGAGAGCCAGGCCGCAGATCAACGCAGACCAACGCAGATCAATTGAATGGCTAACTGGTTTGATCCGCGTTTTTCAGCGACCATCTGCGGCAAGACCTCTTCTCTTTGAGCTACTACCCACATTCCTTTGCCTGGATTCCCTTGCCAGAGGCGCGAACTGTCAGCGGAACCCGAAAGCCAAAACAGAGAGGCCGCGCGAATGTCTTTCGACTCTCGCGCGGCCTCCCGGTTTTGTTGCAATGCCGCACTGCACGCGGCCTGCGTTGTTACGGCGCAAAATAGCCCGACGCGTCCAAAACCAAATCGGTCGTGAACTGCGTCAGCACCTTGAATTTGCCGTCCACCGGGCTCAGGCCGACAAAGAAATGCCGGTTGTAGCCGAAGGTCGCGGGCGCCGGGTAATTCGACGTCGCGACCAGTGGCGCGGTCGCCAGGTTCGCGGGGAAGAGCGTCAGGAAGCCCGCTCCCGTGGTATTGACCACCGACACATTACCGACGACGGCCTGCGCGGCGGCGGGCAGCCCGCAGAAATTCGCGGCCATTTGCGTGTGCGTGGCGTTGGCGAGATTGCCGACAATCGGCGCGCCGGTCATCGTGCAGCCCCCAAAGCCAGGGCGCGTTTCGAGCAAGCGCACCGGGCTCGGCAACGGGTTGAACAGCAAACCCGCGCCGTTCGCATCCAGCGCGTCCGCGCTGTAATAGCCCAAGATGTCCACCACCAGATGCGTCGTCGAGAAGGTGTAAATCTTGAACTTGCCATCCGCGCCCAGCTTCACGGCAAACGGGCCGTTGATGACATCCGCGCCGGCGTAATTCGAACTCGCCACGGTCGGCCTGGCGCCGCCGCTCGGATAGATCGTCAAGTACCCCAGGGCCCCCGGCAACACCGTCGTGGCATTGCCGACCAGCATTTGCGCCGTCGCCGGAATCGAGTTGCACGGCGCGGCCAGCGGTGAACGGCCTTGCAACAACAAATCCAGATTCGGATCGGCGTTCGGATCGCCCGTGCCGATCAATTGCGTGCCGGGCGCGCTGCAACCGGTGAAGCCAGGCCGCGTTTCGAGCAAACGCACCGGCGTCGCCAACGCGTGGAAGAACAAGCCCCCAACGCTTGGCGGAGCGTAATAGCCGGTTACGTCCACAACCACGTGCGTGGTCGCGCTGCTGAAAATCTTGAACGCGCCATCGCCCGCGCCGAGGCCCACGGTGAAGACGTTGTTCGTGATTTCGTTGGTCTGGAAGTTGGAGTTCGCCACCGTCGGTTGCGCCGCCGTGCTCGGGAACAACGTCAGGAAGCCCGGCCCTGACGGCACGACGGTGACGTTGCCTGTGACCGCGGCGGCATTTGCCGGAATGCCCGCGCACACCGTGCGCGCCGGCAACGTGAGCGTGCCGCCGGCATTGATCGGCGCGCCGGGTGTGGTGCAACCGCCGAACCCCGGCCGCGTTTCGAGCAAGCGCACCGGCTGCGGCAGCGGGAAGAACAGCAAGCCATTGCCCACCACCGGATTAATCGTCAGCGCATAAGCCCGCGTGCCCGGACAGGTGTTGGCGTCAAGCGCCTGGATGGTGAAGTTGAACACGCCCACCACCGTCGGCGTGCCCGCAAGCAAGCCCGTGGCCGCGTTCAGGTTCAACCCGCCCGGCAAGGCGCCCACGCTGACGCTCCAGGCGATGGGGGCCGTGCCGCCGCTTTGCGTGAGTTGCTGACTGTAAAAGGCGAAGGCCGTGCCCGCCGGCAACGACACCGGATTGATCGTAATCGGCGGACAACTGCTGACCGTCAGCGTGTAAGCCTGGGTCGCCATACAGTTGCTCGCATCCGTGACTTTGACCGTGAAGTTAAACACGCCGTTCGCCACGGGCGTACCTGAAAGCAGCCCGCTCCCGGCGTTCAGCGTCAGGTTGTTCGGCAAAATGCCGACGCTGACGCTCCAGGTAAAGGGGCCCGTACCGCCGGCTTGCGTGAGTAGCTGGCTGTAAAACTGGGCCATTTGCGCATTGGGCAAGGTGAGCGGCGAGATCGTGATGGCGCAACCGCCACCCGCCGCGCCTTGCCAGAAACCGCCCGCCAGCCCGAAGCTGCCGCCGCTGGCCGTGCCGAGCGCGCTCTGGCCCACGGAGCCGGTCAGGCCGTTGACCCCGCCGTTGCTGGGGCCGCCGCCGCCGCCGCCCGCAACGATGGAAGGATTGATATTGAACGGGCCGCCCGACTGCAACGGTTCCATCGCCGGTTCGGCGGGCACTTCAACAAAGAAGTCATTGGTCAACGCGGCGGCGCTGGTGGCCGTCGCAAAAAAGTCATTGGTCAACGCGGCGGCGCTCGTGGCCGTCGCCAAATGGTTTGAATTGGTTGAATTGGCAGTGGCCGCGTGACCGCCGCCCGCCTTGGCTGGCGTAGTGACCGCCCGCCCGAATAGTTCGCCGCTGAGTGAGGCTTCAAACGCCTTATGTGCGTAAATGGTGAAGCCTGACAGCACCAGCAGCGAACAGAGCAGCGCCAATTGATAGCGTCTGGCTGGTATCTTCATAGCTTTATCCTCAAGTTCGCGTGCGTTGATGGGCAGGGAGACGCTGGCAATTGCCGCGTAGCCCAGCCCGCGATGGAAAATCAAACCGGCGCAGTTTGGTTATTGCTGCTTGATTTGTTTCTCCGCTTGCTCCTTGAGTTGTTGTTGCAACAGTTGCTCGATAGCCGCGAGGCGCGTGTTCAAGGCGTCGTTCTCAGCGCGTACGGCTTTGATTTCGGCGTCCTTGCGTTCCAGCGTGGTCTGCTGTTCCTGCACGGCCTTGATCAGGACGGGCACGAGGCTGCTGTAATTCAAGCCCATCGTAGTAGCTTCGTCTTTGCCTTTGACAACCGCTTCGGGAACTACCTCGGCGACTTCCTGCGCGATCAGACCCAGATTGTTTTGCCCATCCGCGCGGTCTTTCCATTGGAAGCTGACCGGGCGCAATTGCATGATCTGGCTCAGGCCGTAGTTGAGATTCGTGATCCCCTTCTTCATCCGCGCATCCGAAGTATTGATCGTGCCGTCCACGGCCCAAACCGCCGTCCAACGGTTGGCCGCGCCACCCAGCGAGAGCGAGTTGTCAGCATCCGGGGCAACCAAATTGCCGCCGCTGGATTTGAAACGCACACCGGCATTGCCACGCAAAACCAGCCGGTCATCAACATCCTCTTCACCAACATAGACGAAGGTGCCGTCGCCGAACCGGACGCGCCGAGTTTCGCCCGCCGTCCAGGTGTCGGTGCCGCCGATTTGAATCGTGCCGCTGGTATTGGCGCCGTCAATCACGTGCAGGCGCGCGACCGGCGTCGTGTTGCCCGTGCCGATGCCGAGGTTGCCGTTGTGGTCAAGCCGCATCCGTTCAACCTGCCCGGTCGAGCCGTTTGGGGTCGTGAAGAAAGTGAAGCGTGTGCCGTTGGCCGCAGCCGTCCAGTTTTCCGTGGTCTCCGCCAGGAAACTGGCTCTGCCTGCGGTAAAGCTCGTGCCGTTATGGCCCCGCGCGTTAATGAAGAAGAGATTATCTCCGCTCAGCACGCCGGTGGGGGCAGCCCGCGTGCCGCGCGACTTGCGAAACGTAATCGCCGCTCCCCCCGGACCGGTGTCGTGTTGTGTGATGATGAAAGTGTCGCTCGGTAAGAAGTTGTCGTTGACCACTTCCAGCAAGGCATTTGGTGTGTTGGTGCCGATACCTACGCGCGTGTTGACCGTGCCGCCGTTGCCGTTGCCGGCGAATTCGCCCAGCACCAGCGAATTGCTCTGGTTGACTGAAGCATTCGCGCCGAGCGCTGTGGCATTAACCAAATTGCCGCTGCTCACATCGGCGTTGCTGCCCAGCACGGTGTTGCGGCTGCCGGTCGTGTTGGTGTTGCCGGTGGTGTTGCCGATAAACACATTCATGCCGCCCGTGGTGTTGGCGCGGCCCGCATCCTGGCCCAGCGCCGTATTCGCCGAACCGGACAAGGTGTTTAAGCCCGCATCCTCACCCACAAAGGTGTTTTGCCCGCCGGTCGTGTTGGTTTGGCCAGCCGTATGCCCGACAAAGGTGTTTTGCGCGCCGGTGTTGGCCGGGCCCGCACCGATGCCGACAAACACGTTGTCAGTGCCGGGCGCGCTCAGGATACGGCTGCCGTTGAAGTTGAATTGCGTCGTCGCATTGAAAATGCTCGCCGTGCCCGTGCCGCTGATATTGAACTGCGCAGCCGCCTGCAAGGCTGCGCCATTCTGAATGTAGTTGCCGCTGTTGGCGGGCAAGCTGCCGATTTGCGCGCCGGTGACGCAACCGACGCAAGTGACCGCCAAACCATCCGCCGCCGCCGCGCTGAGCGCCTTGATCGTGTAAGGCGTCGAAGTGATGGGCTGGCGTGGCGTCAACAACGTGAAAGCGCCGCCGCCCGCCAGCCGCACACTGATGTCCAGGAAGCGGTTCGCGCCCGGAAAAACCGCCGCGCCGAAATCGAGCGTGACGGTAAAAACGCCGTTGCTCACCGCCACATTCGTGGGTGACAGCGTGCCGCCGATTTGCGCGCCGGCCACCAACGCGTCGAACAATCTGAATTGAAAGTCATACGAGCCATTGGCCGGCAATGCGGCGTCGGTCAAACGGCCCTGATAAGTGAACGCAGGGGTTTGGGCTTGCGCCGCGCTGCCGACGAGCAACAGCAGCAGCACCAGCCAGGAAATTGACCGCCAGGTATTGAATTGAATTGTGGAACGCTGGTTCATTTTGATTCCTCCCTTGAATGCAAACGATGGTTGGTTGAGTTTGGCGAAAACGCCCTGAAGACACATTTCTTCCCACGCCAAGCCAGCCGGCATGTGCCGTGCAGACCGGCCCGTGGTTAAAAGCAGTTGGACGCGCCGCTTTGCCGTGCCGGGCCAGCCCGTCAACGCCTCACAACGGTGCGCGCAATCATTGCTTTCACCAGGTAAAGCGCGAAAGTGCGCGCAGAACTATCATCGCTGTATTTCTTTTTTTTCGGGCGTCCGGCAACAGCAGCTTTTCGGAACAACGTGGCGCATCCTACGCCAACTCTTTTTCTTGCTCATGATGTTTTGGTGATGTTTTGGTGAGGCTTTGGTTAGAACTGTGCAGGACGTAACGCTGGCGGCAGCCTCGGGTTCTGTCAGGACGCCGCACGCAGCGAAGAGAGCGCAGAGATCGCTGGCAGGCCGGAGATTTTCGGCTTTTCTACGCCAATTCTTCCTGCCTTCCCTAACCCGGACAAGCCGGAACCAAATCTGGAAGAGGCGGCGGATCGGCGCGGATCAACCCAAAGAAAATCCGCGAAAATCCGCCGCATCCGCGTCATCCGCGTAGCGAAGCTCTTTCGGTTAAAGACGCTTCGTTTCATCTTTTCAAATGTGTCCAGACTCAAGGATGTTGCCCCCTTTCTGTTTTAACGCTTCCGCTGCTCACCGCCCTGGCGGCGCGCGCGCAGCAATTTGACATAACTGGCTTGCGCCCCCTGCTCGCCCGGCTCTTCGCTAAAGCGCACCTCGTCGCCCACCGCCAGTTGCCCGAACTCGCCGTCCGCCAGACTGTGCGCGTGAAAGTAGACGCTGCGCCCGCCGGCAGCAGCGTCTACGTGGCCGTGCGCGGTTTGGCTTGCAGCAAGTCGAGCCGTATTGGCTGAGTTGTTGGCGACCTTTGCGTTGCTGAGGCTGCGGCTGTCGGCGGCAGGCGGGGGGGGTGAGCAGGTTGACGATCCGTTTGCAGTTGACGACGAGGGCGCAGAGCAGGGCTTGGAGCAGGGCGCGCGCCCGTCCGCGATGACGCAAGCGGCGACACCACGTTGCCATAAATGCAATGGCAGACCGATCTAAACACCAACCAAGTCCGGCAAAGGTAAAAAGAGGCAGCGGCATTGACTGACAACCAATGCCGCTGCCTCTTTTTACGCTGCAGGTCTTTGAATTCAACTTTGCGTCAACCGCGCCGCGCCGATCAACGCTGCATTCTTCTCAACTGTCGCGGCCAAAATCTTGCAAGCGCGCGCCGCCTCGGGCAAGGCCCACAAACGCGCCTCTTCACGTATCTCATCGAGGAACGGCGCCAAGGCCGCGCCCAATGCGCCGCCTAAAACTATGACTTCGGGATTGAGCAGCGAGATCAGATTGGCCAGGCCACGGCCCAGCCAGCGGCAATGCGCCGTGACGACTGCGCGCGCGTGGCTTTCGCCGCCACGGGCCGCGCGGACGATCATTGCGGGCGTCAGTTCACCGGGCGTTTCCAGCAGCAGGCTGCCTAGCATGGAGTGGGGGTCGCCGCCGAACTCTTCGAGCGCACGCCGCACCAGCGCGCCTTGTGCGCCTTCGATGGTCAGGCAGCCTTGCGTTTCGTAATCGCGTTTGAAGCTTTCGCCCAGGGCCAGCCAACCTGCCGCACCGGCCAATCCGTCCGCACCCAGCAGCGCGCGACCGCCGATGAGAATGCCGCTTTCGATGGTTTCACTCAAACCGAGATAGACGACGTGCTGGTTGCCGCGCGCGGCGCCGATCCAGCTTTCGGCGGCGGCCAAGGCTACGGCGTGCGGGCTGAGCGTAACGGGCGGATGGCCGGAGGCCCGCGTTTCCGCTGCGGTTTCGGTCGTGCCTGCGTGTTGGCGGATGTCATAGCCGGCCTGATCCAGTTCGCGTTCGAGCAATTCAAGCAAAGGAACGCGGGTCCAGTTTTTCCAGGCTGGAATTGTCACGCGCTGGCTGTGGGGATCAATTTGGCCGGGCAGGGCAATGCCGATGGCGTTGATTGCGGCGGCGCCGCGTGCATCTGCGTGCGCCAATTCGACGATCAATTCGACCAGCGCGGCAGTAACTGCGCGGGTTGTCTGAAACTTGGGTAGGGTTTCAGCTTGCGCGATGACGCGGCCACGCTCATTCACCAAGGCAGCCGTGAGGGCAGCGGAATTGAGCGCAAGCGCCATGACTAAAGGCGGCGGCGCGGGTTTGCGTGTGCGTTTGATAGTTGCGTTCACGAGATACCTGCCTTGTAGAATTTTGACCAGCTTTACGGTGGCCGCTATTATACCCGGCGCTGGCCTGAGCTAAAGGCATTCCGGCCTGAAAAGCCGCAATCCGGCTTCGATTATCAACGCTCAACTTTTATGTTTGGAGAGTGTGCAATGAGATTTGTGCGGCCCACCGCTCTGTTATTCACCCTGACGTTCGCCCTAAACGCCTGCCAGTCACCGGTGCGGCCTGGCGGTTCTTCCGCCAACTCCACATCAACGGCGGTGCCTGTGGTCGCCAGCCCGACAGCCAGCGCAACACCGGCACCTGCTAGCGGGAAATTGGGCGGCGACCTCAAGGAAACTCCGGCTGGTTTGCAGTATCAGGATTTGGTGGTGGGCGCAGGCCCGCGCCCGCTGTTCGGACAAACGGTGCGGCTGCGTTACACGGGCTGGACCGTGGACGGCACCAAATTCGATGGCAATCAGGATGGCGTGAAACCCGCCTTGGAACTAAAACTCGGCCAAGGAGAAGTCATCAAGGGCTGGGAGATTGGCGTCGGCGGCGGGCGCGGGATCGAGGCCATGCGCGTCGGCGGCAAACGCAAACTGGTCATTCCGCCGGAGCTGGGCTATGGCAGCAATCCGATGGGAACGATCCCGCCGAATTCGACGCTGGTGTTTGAGGTCGAATTGATCGGCATCAAGGCTGGCAATATGTTTAGCGCACGCTGAGTTAAAACGCGTGGCTGGCAAGATTTTACGGTATCGTCTCAATAATTCGGGGCGGCGTGTCAGTAGCCCGACCGTAAGGAAGGGCTGGCATCCGCAATCAAGCCCTTCCTTACGGTCGGG
>JANOWX010000811.1:0-2894 GCA_031418175.1 Acidobacteriota bacterium
CAATGCGCGTCGTGCCGCCCGTCGCGCCGTCAATCATCACCGCTTCCGTCGTCACCAGCGTAGGCGGGGCGAGGGTGAGCACCGGCGTGCCCGCGCCCAGGTTAAACACAATCACATCCATCCCCGCCACGCCTGTCGCGCAACCCCCGAAAGCGAAATTGCCATTGGCCGCCGTGATCGCTTCGCGCAACGAACACGCCGCTGGATTCGCGCCGTTTTCATCCGCCGTTGTATTCACGGTGATCGTCGCGAAGGGCGCCGCCGCTTTGGCCACTGCCAGCGTGGGCGCGTGCCTGACGCACAGCAGCGCGCTCGTGCCCGCTAACACGAGCAACAGCGCACAAAGCCGTGCGGTAAGGGAAAACGGAAAAAGATTGCGCAGGTTCAAACGTCTCATAGAGTCCTCTCAAACATATGGGCAGACACACTTCGCCCACGCACAGCCGCTCGCCGCGCTGTGTTTGAACACGACTTGGAAAGTTATGACAGCGGAGCCCTTTCTCAACACAAAGGGACAAAGAGTCAAAGGTTCAAGGATTGAAAAACAGAGCAAGTCTGCACCACCAAATAAGCCTTTGCCCCTTTATTCCTTTGTCCCTTTACGATGAAAAAGGCTTCCCACTTCGTAACCTTCCAAGTCGTGATTGAACGATTCAATTGCCAAGTAAAGATGCAAGCGGAACGTCCGCCCTCGTGCTGAAGTGGCGGCGCGGTCTCGGACGTATCGCAAAAAAATCAGGGCGCACGATTTTCTGCCGGTCATGCATCGCCAGCAGAAAATTGTGCGCCCTGATTTGAAGCAGATGAGGCTGGAATTATTGTTTGACGCCTTCGATAACGCTGTAAGGCGAGGGCGTCGGCACGCTGCGGCCAGGCGCAAAGCCTGCGCGTTCGAGCAGCGCGCGGTATTCAGCCGCCGTGCGTTCGCAACCCGGCAGCCAGAGCAGCATCTGCAAATCTAAAAACTTGCTGAGGCCGGGGACATTGGGTTCGGGGATGACCATTTCGACGATGAGGACTTTGCCGCCAGTGGGCATACCGTCGCGGCAATGGCCGAGAATCGTGACGCATTCGTCATCGCTCCAATCGTGGATGATGTGTTTGAGAATGTAGGTATCGCCGCCCGCTGGTGCGCTGGCAAAAAAGTCTCCGCCCACGATTTCGCAACGGTCAGCCACACCGTGCGCCGCCATTACCGCCGGCGCCGCCGCGACCACGGGCGGCGCGTCATACAACACACCGTGCATGGCTGGGTATTGTTTGAGGATGGCGGCGAGCAATTGGCCGTGGCCGCCGCCCACGTCTACGAGTTTGTTGATGCCCGTGAAATCGTAATTGCCGGCGATCACTGCGGCTGCTCCCAAACTCAAGCTGGTCATCGCCGCGTGAAAGACCTGGCCCTCCGCCGGGTTTTGCTCAAGCCAGGGGAACGCCGGTTGGCCGAACAAATGATCGAAGGCGCGTGCGCCCGTTTGCACGCTATGTGGCAAGGCCGACCACGTCTGGAAGTTGACGGCATTGGCTTGAAAGGCGGCGTAGGCGCGCAAGCTTTCGGGCGCATCGCTGCGCAACAGTTCAGACAGCGGCGTCAGGCTGAAGCGCTTTTCGGTATCTTCTGAAAAGACGCCCGCGCCTGCGAGCGCGCGCATCAACCGGTAAACCGCGCGCGCGTGCAAGCCCAGCGCGGCGGCAATCTCTTCGGCGCTTTGCGGGCCGTCTTTGAGCAAATCGGCAATGCCGAATTGCGCGGCAGTTGAAATAGAACGCGAAAGCGCAAAGGCGAAAATCATCTCCATCAATTGCGCGTTCGGAGGCAGGGTAGGTGTCATGGGGATCGTCCTTTTGGTAGTGGGATTTTAGTTAATTGAAGCCTGTGCGTAATTCACGGCCCGTGTTTTCAAGGGTTTTAGCGCCAGCGGCGCGGCCTGTTTATAGTTCCGATGAGTCTTTGCCCTCAAGCTCCGTAGGAGCGACCTCTGACACCTGCCGCTCCTACGGAGCTTGGGGGCAATAACCACGCGGCTGCTATAAACATTTGGCTCCTACGGAGCCGGATTGTGAACTCTTTGAATTACGCACAAGCTTCAGGTTAATTGCGCGGGCAGCTTAACCGGCACGTTTCTGCCAGCACAACGTGCTCCCTCAACTACGCAACAGTCAAACGCGAGGATTTCAAGTCAGGCTATTTTTTCGCTACGACGAAGATCGTCTTGCTGAGCGCATCGGCTTCGCCAGCGGCATTGAGGCCGCTGAGCGCCAACACGTATTCGCCGCTGTTCAACAGCCGCGCGGGCAGGTTGAGGGAAAGCGGATTGGCTGCGCGCAGGTTAACCTGGCGAATCGTGTTGCCATTCGCGGCCTGGAGCGTGAGCCGATAACGCGCGTAAGACTGGGCAACCAGTTTCAAGCGCAAGCGCACTTCTGCGATATGGCCCGGAAGAATCAAGCGGGGCATCTCGCCGCCCGCGCCGTCCCTGACCGCTCCGGCGCTGAGCAGCAAACTCACAAACGCAGGCGCGGCGGGGGCGCTGGGCGTGGCTTCGCGTATGCGTTGCAACTCGGTGTTGAGTTGTGCGTTTTGCTGCTGCTGTTCGGCCAGTTGTGCTTGCAAGGCTTGCGCGCGTTGTGCCGCGTTTTGACCGGCGGCGCGTAACTGTTCGACCTCACCGCGCAAACGTTGCGACTCGCGCCACGCTTGCCAGCCGAAAAAGGCGAGCGCCAACGCCGCCGCCGCCAAGCCGAGCGAAAGGCTGAAGGAAAAATTCGGGGCGCGCCACCACGCCTCAACCGGTTGCCGCCACGCCACCGGTTCGGCTGGCGCAGCACGATCAATCTCGTCAACCAGCGCCGCCGCGAATTGCGCGCGCGCCCGGCGTTGCGGGTGCGCCAGCACG
>JANOWX010000812.1:0-2309 GCA_031418175.1 Acidobacteriota bacterium
GTGAACTTGGTAGTCTTGGCCTGCACGGCCTGCTTGGCTTTTTCTTCCAGATACGGCAGGTGCAGGTCTTCAAAGATTAGCGCGGCGATCTCGTCAATGTTGACGTCGGCCTCGTAGTATTCCTGCCCCGGTTGATCGCCCGCTTCGCCCGGCCCCGACCCCGGGCCATCGCCGTCTTCACGCCCGATGATGTCGCCGACCTGGGTGTCGCCCTCGCCCTGGCCGACCTGCTTGCGTTTGCGGTAATCGAAACGGAACTTGTATTCATCCAGCGCGCGCATCGGCACTTTGACCGTCTTGCGCCCGCGCGACAGGATGATGGATTCGTTCGAGACGATCGAGCCGAGATTCTTTTTGATGGCATCTTTGATGCGCTCTTTGTGACGATCCTGATCAATGATGCCTTTGCGCTGGAGCGACCAATCGTTGCGTTGGACTGACATAGTGCGAATACCTCCGTGAAAAACTACGGCGCGCATTGTACAACTTGCGCGGCGCGTGCGACACGGCAGAAAAAACGGCTTGACCCTAACCGCTAGCACAGCGCGGGGCAAAATCCTCCGGTTGCTACGCCAGCCTGTGTTTGCGGCGGGCGGCGGGTATAATCCCCGCGTCACAAAAACCAATTGAGGAAAAACCATGGAACGATTGATCGTTGATGCCGAAGGCAAAGTTACCCTCCCGTCGGAATTCGTCCACCAACGCGGTCTGCGTCCGGGTGATGAACTCGCGTTGGTGGAAGCCGCCGCAGGTTGGCTGGTTTATCAAGGTGGGCCGGGCGGAGTGGACGTTGAGACGCGGGACTGGTGGAACGGTCTGAACGAAGCCGCGCGCCACGAGGCGCGCGAGGAAGCCCGCCAATATGAAGCTTTGAGCAAAGCCGAACGAGACGCGCTCTGGGCCGAAGAGCCTGTCTCTATTGAGGAAGACGCGGAAGGAGACGAAATTGAGCTTTCAGCCCGCGAGTGTGCTGCTTGATAAAAACGTCATCCGGCGCGTTTACGAATTTCGTGTGCGAGTGGCGCAAGGCCGCCCGCCGACCTTTTCGCAAGCCGAGGCCGCGAGTGCCTATGCCCGCCTGCGCGCGCTGCAACAGCAACTCTACCTCACACTGGAAAGCGCCAACGTGCTGCAACTACGCCCGCCGCGTTATGCCGCCCGGCTGTTGGCGCAAACGCTCGTGTTGCGAAAGGGACGCTATCTGCGCCGCTGGGCGAGGCGCTTGCGCGGCTTTGTGTTTTCGCGTGAGGACGCTGTCGTCCTCACTTACGGAGGGCTTACGGAAGTTTTGGCATTGACCCGGCTGCACAAAGCCTGGGCGTGCGCGTCATCGTGACCGGCGATTTGGGTTTGGTGACCAACTTCAACACTCATTTCGCCGCCATCAAAGAACGCTTTGACCGCATGGTTTTGAGCCTGCCTGAACCCTATCGTCAAACATCGTTACCGGAAGTCGTCACGCCCGCCGCCGTGCTGGCCGAATGGTAAACCCGAACAAGAACGGAGCAACAAATGACCCGCACCGAACTCGAAATCAAACTCAATCGCGATCGCGCCTGGACGCTGGAAACCTGGGCCGCGTATTCGCACGCAGACCTGACGCGCGCCATCACTGTGAGCCGCGACCAACCCGAAACCAAATGGAGCGCGCTGGATCATCTGGCGCATCTGGCCGGCATCGAGACCGTCTTCAACGCCCTGCTCCGGCGGCACCTCGCGGGCGACCCGCAGCCCATCGGATTCATGCGCAATGCCGACGGCACCAAAGCCGAATTGCCGGAGATCATGGCGCGTGTCCACGCCCTGAATGAAACCTGGGTGAACGAACAGCGTGGCAAGAGCTTCAGCGCAGTCGTCGCGCTGGGCCAGCGCGTGCGCGCCGAAACACTGGCGCTGTTGGCCGAATTGACGGATGAACAATTGCAACAGTGCGTGCCCGACGCGCCCTGGGCCGACGGCACGGTCGGCGGCATCCTGGCCGTCAACGGCGATCACGCGCGCCAGCATCACGGCTGGGTCACGCGCAGCTTGGCTGAATAGGAGACAGCGATGGAACGACCGGATTTTGCCGAGGCGATTGCGCGGCTCAACGCCGTCCCGCGCTTGGCGTATGGACATTACCCGACGCCGCTCGAAGAGTTGCCGCGTTTGCGGACGGCGTTGGGCGCGAACGCGCCGCGCCTCTTCGTCAAACGCGACGATTACAGCGGCCCCGGTTTCGGCGGCAACAAGGTGCGCAAGTTGGAATACGTGCTGGCACAGGCCCAAGCCGACGGCGCTGAGATTGCACTTACCAGCGGCGGCGAAAA
>JANOWX010000813.1:0-6633 GCA_031418175.1 Acidobacteriota bacterium
GTCGAGACCGCCGCCGCCGTCAATAAAGAGCTTGACGAGATTCGCAAGACGCTGCCGCCCGACATTCAACTCGGCATCTTTTACGATCAATCGTTCAACGTGCGCGATTCGATCAGCAGCGTCACCGACAGCATTTTGATCGGTCTCGTATTGGCAATCGCCGTCTTGATCGGTTTCTTGAAAAGCTGGCGCACGACGCTGGTGGCGGCGTTGGTGATTCCGATTGCGGCGTTGATCGCGATTGTTTTCATGAAGCTTTTCAACATGAGTTTCAACGTGATGACGCTCGGCGGCATCGCGGCCTGCATCGGCGTAGTCATAGACGACGCTATCGTGATGGTCGAGAACATCACCGTACATCTCTCGCTCGGCCAATCGCCGCGCGCAGCCGCGCTCGCCGCCATCGAAGAACTCACGCCTGCATTGATCGGCTCGACCTTGACGCCGATTGTCGTGTTCGTGCCGCTGATTTTTTTGGGCGGCATCACGGCGATTTTCTTTCGCGCGCTGGCGCTCACGCTGGTGACGGCGTTGCTGGCTTCGTTGTTTCTGGCGATTTTCTTTACGCCGGTGCTGGCGCGGATATTTATCAAACCGCGAGCCGCCGTCGCCACGCTGGAAGAAGCTGAACAGGCGGGCGAAGGCCGCATTATGCGCTGGCTGACGACGCGCTATGAACGAGCGTTGCACTGGTCGCTCAATCACGCGCGGCTGATGGTATTGGCTTCGTTAGGAATCATGGCGGCTTCGGTGTTTTTGTACTTTCAACTCGGCAGCGGCTTTTTGCCCGAAGTGGATGAAGGCGCATTCGTGCTGGATTACGTGATGCCAGCGGGGACTTCGTTGACCGAGACCGACCGCGTGTTGCGCCACGTCGAAGAGTTCATCACAGCCTCGCCCGATGTCGCAGGGTATTCGCGGCGCACCGGCGCGGAGCTTGGCCCGCTGATTACCGAACCGAACACCGGCGACTTCCTCGTCCGCCTCAAACACGACCGCCAGCATTCCTCCGCAGAAGTCATCGAAGGGTTGCGCGACAAGATCAAAGAGAGCGAACCGGTGCTTGAGTTCGAGTTCATACACATCATCGAAGACATGATCGGCGACCTCGCGCAAACGCCGCAGCCCATCGAGATCAAGGTCTTTCATCCCGACGACAAGGTCTTCCGCGCAGTCACCGAAGTCATCGCCGAATGGTTGCCCAAAGTGAAAGGCGTCGTTGACGTAGAAGGCCGCACCGTCGAGATCGGCCCCGCGCACAACTTCCGCGTCAACCCCGAAAAGGCCGGACTGGCAGGCTTTTCGACGCAAGACGTACTCGACCAACAAGCCGCGATGCTCGATGGCGAAGTCGCCTCGAACGTCATCCGCGACAACCGCTTGATTCCGATTCGTGTGCGCTACCCGGCGGAATATCGTTCGAGCAACGAAAAGCTCAAATCGTTGTTGCTGACTTCGCCCACGGGCGCAAGCGTGCCGCTGTCTTCCATCGCCGACCTTGAAACCGATGAGACGAGTTATGAAATCCGGCGTGACAATTTGCGCAATTTCTCTTCGGTCACGGCGCAACTCGAAGGCCGCGACCTCGTTTCAGCAATGGATGAAATCAAGCAACGGCTGGCGAAAGAAGTGAAGCTGCCGCCGGGCACGCAGATCGAATACGGCGGGCTTTACGTGATTCAGCAGGAATCGTTTCGCGGGCTGACGATGGTGTTGCTCGGCTCGATTCTGTTGATCTTCATCATTCTGGTTTTCGAGTTTCGTTCGTTCTCGCATCCGATTGCGATTTTGATCGCGACGATATTGTGCGGCTTTGGCGCGCTGCTGGCGCTGTGGCTGACGGGGCAGACGCTGAACATCTCTTCGTTTATGGGTGCAATCATGGTCGTCGGCATCGTACACAAAAACGGCATCCTGATGCTCGATTCTGAACAGCACTTCACGGCGCAGGGGCTGGAATTAAGCGACGCGATTTTTCAGGCGGCGCGACGGCGCTTGCGCCCGATTTTGATGACGGCGCTGGCGACGATCTTCGGCATGCTGCCATTGGCGGTGGGCATCGGTTCAGGTTCGCAGTTATTGCAACCGCTGGCGATTGCCGTGATCGGCGGCGTGACGGTGTCGTTGGTGTTGTCGTTGTTGGTGACGCCGGTGCTGTTTTACCTGCTGCGCAAACGCGGCCTTTGAAAGAAGCGAATGATCCCGGCCACGAATGAGACAACGGCTTACTGAAACTGTAGATGAAACTTTCTCCTGCTGGACGCTCCACCCCTTCTCCTATATTCTATGAATCGCTGGAATACAGGAAAACGCTATGTCCACCAAAACCAAACTTGCTATCAAATCAGAATCAGCGATCTGCCCAGGCGGGCCGACGCTCGACCGGCGCGGCCTCGCCAGGATGAAAGCGAAGGTCAAGGCCAACGGCGATGTTGATGCGCTGGCTGATTTCTTTTCTGTAGTTGGAAACCCGCAACGTTTGCGAATTCTGCTTTACCTGACCGAAACGGAAGAGCTTTGCGTGTGCGATATTGCAGACCTGCTGGATATGAATGTCACCGCTGCTTCTGCCCATCTCAACAAGATGAAGCTACAAGGGGTCTTAAAAACCCGCCGCGATGCTCAGATGATCTACTACTCGATTGCCGACAAGGAGCGAATGAAACTCTTGTCGCATGCCTTTGGCGACTTGCGACGGGCGATGAAACTTTAAGAGGGGATGAAGCCGTGAACCAAACCAACACCGCTGCAAAGCCGCAGACACTTGTACAACTCTCGAAAAAGCTAAAAGGCATCGGCAAGATCGAAAAGTGTGAAGGCTGCGGCTGCTACATAGACACCATCAACGAAGTTGACGCCGTGCTAAAAGAGGCGGGCACAAATTCGCCTGATGATTCAGCGGCGCGGGAAATCATTGATGAACTTTCCGCCAAACATAAAACCACGCACGGTTGTATTGGCTGTGACCCCTGCTATCCGGTCGCCGTCAGTAACGCTCTTTATGCCCCTAAGCGATGGTAAAAGCGTTGAAGGGCTAGAGCCTAGTAAAGCGCCGGATGAAGCCTGCGGCTCAGCTTGTGGCTCTGGTTGTGAAGCTCCTGCGCCGGTCGTGTCGTTGGCCGCTATCGGTCTCAAACCAAAACCCGCGTCCGCCGCGTGGCCGCTTGAAACGGGTGATTACAGGCTCGGCAATCTTTCGGGCTGTGTTGCTATCTCCACGCTTGCTAGTGAAGACCTCTATAAAAGTTTTTCTCAAAAGCTCTGTGATGATGCTTGTGCTATCTGCGGCAAAGTCTTTACTGAAAACATCGGCATTGAAAAAGTCATCAAAAATATCATCTCAAATCGGCATATCCGTTTTTTGATTCTCTGCGGTCAAGAAGCAAAGGGACATCTAACCGGGGCTTGCTTTAAGGCGCTGCACACAAGCGGCATCAAAGACAAAGGAAGAATCATTGATGCGCCGGGAAAACGCCCCTGGATCAAGACTCTTAACCCTTCTGACATTTCGCGCTTTCAGGCTCAAGTTGAACTCATTGACCTCATCGGCTGTGAAGACGTTGAAATCATCGAAGAGACCGCCGCCGCGCTTACTCGGCGCAATCCTGGGGCAATGCAAGATGATGTACGGTTAGAAGGCGTGCCGCGCTACACGGCCAACGACAAGGCGACGCTTCGCCTTGATAAAGCAGGTTTCCTCATCGTTCATCCAAAGCCAGAATCAGGCTTGATACTGGTCGAGCATTACAAAAACTCAGGTGAGCCGACTTGCATCATTGAGGGGAAAGACCCGGCTATCATCTGCGCCGAATTGGTTGAGCGCGGTTTAGTAAGTCAGCTTGACCACGCCGCCTATTTGGGGCGCGAACTAGAGCGCGCCAAGCTTTCAATGCAGCTTGGTTTTCCCTTCGTACAAGATAGGGCATTTGGTGAGCTTGACCCGTCAACTGTGCCTGAGTGGTAAACAACTTAAATGGAGAACAAAAAATGAAACGAGTAATTTTAGGATTGGCCGTCGTCGCGGTGGTTGCAGTCATTGGCTATAAGCTAATGGGCAAAAAACCAGAGCCGCAACCAATCGCGGCTACATCATCGCCAAGCGTGCCGGGGAAATCTGCCTTCTTTCTTTTTCACGACCCGTCAGACCAGGACGAAGGCTGCCGCCGCATTTATGCGTTTGCTGATCGCGCGGAACGCGAATTAGCAAGCCGCCTTGAGGTCAAGCGCCCGGACGTGAAAAACGAAAAAGGCATGGTTGATAAATATCAGGTGCGCGTGTTGCCGACCATCTTGATTGTCTCGTCTGCCGGGGCAATCGAGGGACGTTTTGAAGGTGAGGACAAAGAGACGATAGCCCGTATTGAAGAAGCTTTCAGCCGATTGAAAGAGGTAAAGTGAACCCGCCAGATATTGAACAAGTTTCCTTGGCAGTTTTTGCGCTCACCTTCGCCGGCGGCGTGGTGACGGGCTTGAATCCGTGCTGCTATACGATGATTCCGGCGATTGTCGGTTATCTCGGCGGCTACTGTGAACCGTCATTCAAACGGTGTGCGTGGTTCTCTGGGTGGTTCGCATTAGGGCTTGCCACTGCTACGGCCTTGCTCGGACTTGTGGTTGTTCTTGTCGGCGGCATCTTCGGCGCAATTCATCCGCTCGTGCGCTATGCGCTCGCCCTCATCCCGATTGTGATGGGATTGCATCTTTTGGGCGTCATCAACGTCAAAGCACCGGGCTTGCAGAACTGGCGACCTGTGCGTGCTGGCACGCTCGGCGCGTTTTTGACAGGTTTGCTGTTTTCACTCGTTATCCTTCCCTGTGCCACGCCCGTTCTGGCTTCAATCCTCTCGTATGCCGCAGGACGCGGTAATGTGCTCTATGGCTCAAGCCTGCTTTTCACTTATGGCGCGGGCATCGGTGTGCCGCTCTTTGTGCTTGGCTCAAGCATTGGCTTGGTGTCGTCATTTCGCCAAGTGGCGCGCTGGTGGTCAGTGGTTAATCGCGCAAGCGGGGCGCTGCTTGTCGGCTCGGGGTTTTATCTATTGTGGAAAGTCTAAATCTCTACCGGGCAAATCCGTATGCAAGACGCTCAATCAATTTCCTGTTGCAACAGTAAAGTCTCTGTCGGTGGGCTTGAGGCAAATGATTTCGGCGCGCTGGATAAGCTCGCAATCAAACTCGCCTGCCTGGACAGCCGATTTGATTCGTCACTGCGCGAGATAGGCCGGGTGATCGGCTACCGAATTGCGCATGAATACGAAAGGCCGCGTTCCTTTGCCGATGCTCTTTCGGCTCTCATCTCCGCCTGCGGATTGGAAGGAGTGATTGAAGCAACTTTCCTGTACGTTACTGACGAGAGCGCACGACTCAAGATCAGTGGCTGTGCAATGGTCCTCGGCTGGCAAATCCCAAACATTGGCCGCGCGGTCTGCGGCTATGATGCCGGACTCTTTGAAGGCTTTCTCCGTGGCGCGACAAGTGAAGACGCTTTGGAGGTTCGAGAAGTCTCCTGTCTCGGCCTCGGCGCTCCCTCGTGTGAATTCCTGATTCTACGTGAGACCGTATCGCGTTGAATCTCTTGCCGTCATCGGCGGCGTGACGGTCTCAATGGTTCTATCATTGCTGGTCACGCCAGTGCTGTTTTATTTATTGCGAAAGAAAGGGCTGTAAGATTTATGCTGAACACAAAAATTCACTCTTCCATGTTGTTACTATCGCTGCTCTGTGTGGTTCTTTTGACCACACCGCTGCGCGCGCAAACTTCATCAGGCACGATTGAGGGAACGGTTGCCGATAATTCCGGCGGCGTGATTCCTGCCGCCCTCATCAAGCTCAAACATAAAACCACTGGCGTCACGCGCACCGCGCAGGCTGATGAACAGGGCTTCTTTCGTGCGACCGATTTAGCCATCGGCAAATATGAAGTGCGCGTTGAGCAGTCGGGCTTCGCGCCTTACGTTTACGCGGAAGTTCCGCTTTCCATCGGGCAGACGGTGCGGCTGACAATGACGCTGACTCCGGCGGGAGCGACTGATAGCGTAACGATCACTGATACGCCGCCGCCGCTGGATGCCACACAGACGACCGTGACGACCAATATCGTTCACGAACAGATTGAAGAATTGCCTGTGCGCTCACGCAACTATCTTGACTTCGTGCTGCTCGCGCCGGGTGTGGCGAGCACAGGGCAAGCGCAGGCGTCAGGCACAAGCACGCCGCTCGCGGGCAGCGGGTTTTCCTTCGGCGGGTTGCGCTCGCGCAGCAACAATCTTTCGATTGACGGACTCGACAATAACGACGCTTTCACCGGCTCCAATCGCACGGAGCTTTCGCTGGAAATCGTCCGCGAATTTCAAGTCGTCAACAACGGCTTGTCGGCGGAAAGCGGCGGCGCGTCGGGCGGTTCCATCAACGTCGTCACCAAGACCGGCACGAACACAGTCAAAGGCGATCTCTTCGGCTTTTTTCAGAACGGCGTTTTCAATGCACGTAATCCGTTTTCCACCGGCAGTCGGCGTCCTGATCTGCAACGTTGGCGCGGCGGCGGTTCGTTCGGTGGCCCGCTCATCAAAGACCGCACGTTTTTTTATACCGCCATTGAGCAGGAATCGCGGCGCGCGGAAGCCGATGCGGACA
>JANOWX010000814.1:0-7723 GCA_031418175.1 Acidobacteriota bacterium
CTGCGGCCGCTCTCCTTTCACCGAACACCTTCTCACCAACATCAGCAAATTTCTTCATGCTCAAATTTTCACTCTGTGGGTTCGTGTGAATGAGTCATGTTTTGATTCAAAATGGAATCACAGATTCGTGAGAGTTCCATAAAACGCCGTCATACTACGCATCCGCTTCCCTACCGTCAATCAAAAAAATCCTGCAGCCTGCTGTAGGACAAAGCACTACATTGTCGGAATTACATTGAGAGCCAACCAGGGAATTCACTCAACAGGTTGGGGGCGTAACCGGAATCGTCAGCGCCGAGTTGTTGGTCAAGGTGAGTTTGTGCAACAGGTGGCCTTGGCTATAGGCGCTGCTGTTGCTGCGTGTGTTTGGGTTGAAGTTGATTTGCGCGCCCAAGAGGCCCTTGGGCGTCGTGCCAGCGAGATTGAGTTTGAGCCAGCCCGTGCGGCCAGCGGGCACCACCGTATCGAAGCGTACCCCGCCAGCCAAAGCGCTCTGCAAGATAGCCCCTGACAATTGGCAGAGGAGGTTGTAACCGCCAATGCCGTAGCCCGCCTCAGCATCATCGTAAAGCGTGCCGTTCAGCGTCGCTTGGGTAAAGGCGCCGGTGGCGAGATTGCCGTCCAACCGCACCAGGAACCAAAGTGTGCTGTTGCCATCCGCACGGCTGGGCACACTGTCCAGCGCTACGGTGGCCGGCAGCAAGGCGTAGTTGACGCCATCGAAACGCAGTTCTGCGGTTGTTTGCGCCCCCGCGCAAACGACCGGTTGACTGCTCAAGGCGGCGACGGCCTCGGCGCCCAGATTGGCTTGATGGCCCGAAGCGAATTTCACGAACTCATCACCGATCAGGTAATTGAATTGCACAGGGCAACCGGTCGCGCGCTCAACGGCCACCGCGATCACATAGCCGGTTGTGCCCGGATCAAGATCGGCGGCCAAAAAACTCACCGTCTGATTCGGTGACAGACAAACAAAGGCATCCGACGCCTGGCAATTGTCGCGCGCCACAAAGAACAGGTGCACCGTGGCCGCACTGGTCGTGTGGGTATTGGTCAAGCTCAGGCGCGTGTTCTGTGTATTCGCCGTCGAGGCCGACGAGGTATAGATCGAATAGATCAACACCGAACCGGGGCGCTGGGCATTCGCCGCAGCAGCAGCGAGCGGCAACGGGAAACCCGGGATCAGATTCTGGCAGGTAATGCGCAACAACTTGGTCACACTCGCGCTCGAACCGCCCAGGCTGAGTGTCGTCGTGATTGGCAAGTCTTCGTCAGTGCCGCCGCCGACACCGACTTGCGCCGGAAACGAGTAACTGGCCTGCTGATTTGGCAACAGTGTGGCGTTAAACGTCACCGCATGCGCGTTGAAAGTGCAGGCGCCGTTGGTAGGCGCACAGCCCACTGAAACGGTGACGACCGAAGACAAGACCGTCACCAGCGTGAGTGTTTGCGTGACGCTGCTGTTATTTTTGAATTGCACCGTCACCGTGACGTTCGTATTCGGCCCGACACAATTATTGGCGCCATCCGGCGTCACGGTCATCAGCGGGCCATCCAACACGGTCAGCGCTGAACTCAGCGATTGCTTGTCCACCGTCGCAATCACATTGCACGAGCCCAAACCGTTCGGGGCCAGAGTGGCTTTCGCTTCGCCTTTCGCCGTGAAGGCCGTCGCGGGATTCGGCGTGCCGCACGTGCTCAAAAAGCTCACGGGCGTGCCGTCGGCGAAGTTACAACTGACCGGCGCATCATCCGAATTGCGCTTGAAACTTACGCTGAGCGGCGTCTGCCCATTTTGCACTCCCACACTCGGCGCAGTCAGGCCCATCACCAGCCAGGGATTGAAATCAACACTGCCGGTCGTGCCATCGCAATCGGCGCTGCCCGGCCCAGCATTACAACCCCACCAATTATTTTCGGCCACGACGGCGCCGGTGTATGCATCCGCCTGCACGACCAAGCCGCCGCCCAAATTGCCCGCGCTGCGGTTGCAACGCACGCTCACATCGCTATTGAGCGCCTGGACACGATTGCGTACCAGAATGGCGGGCGCGGCGTTCTGACTGCCAACGAGAGCGTTGGTGATGGAATTGCCTTCGAGGGTAACGCCCGTGTTGCCGCCACCGATCGAAATCGCCACGCCGGCTGAACCCGAACCAGTCAGCGCGGGCGCATCGGCCACGCGGTTGCCGCTGATCGTGACGTTCTTGGCGAAGACCAATTCCAAAAAGCGTTCGCCCGCCGCGCTGTTCTCGGCGATGGTTATATTCGAAAACAATTCGGGATTGCGCTGCGTCACGCCGGTAATCAGGATCGAAGCCGTGGTCTGCCCGCTAAAACAATTTTGCCGCAGCGTGGTGTTGCGCAATTGGCCGTCTGAATTGATGCCGGTGCCGCTGCCGGAACCCGCATTGTTGTTGTTGCGAAAGCGGTTGCCCTGGACAAGCGTGTTGCTCAGGCCATTGCTGTTGAAATACAGCCCGATGACGTTGTTCTGGATGAGATTGTTCAACACCCGCTGGCCCGAGATATTTGCCCCAACCGAAATACCGGCATTCAGGCCGCCAGTCGTGCCTTGAATCGTAAACCCATCCAGCGTCACGCCAGCGGCATTGATTTGCACGGCCCCGTTCGCGTGGGTAATGACTGCTTCAGTCGCGCCGCCCGGCCGCGCGCAAGCGGGGATACCGGCTTGCGCCCCACGTAAAATCAAATTGGCTTTGTTGAGAGTGACTTGTTCGTTGTAGGTCCCGGCGGCCACATTGATCGTATCGCCCGCCTCAGCCGCCGCCACGGCTGCCCCAATCGTGGCAAAACAGCCGTTTGTCCCGCCCGGATTCACGCAGCGCACAGCCGCTTGCACAGGCTGTATAGCGACGCGGCCAAACGCCAGCCAGCCAACCAACAGGAAGAGCGCACCCGTCAACAGCAGTGCGATAGAGAAACGACGTGGGTAAGTATTGGGATGCATAGTTGGAAGTATTGTCAGTAGGCAGTAGGCAGGCAGTAGGCAGTTGCAATATGCGAGAACTGCACAGTCAGTAGCTAACCAGCGGTCACAAGAAAATCTTATCGTATGCTGACCACCGACTACTGCCTACTGCCTACTGCCTACTGCCTACTGTCTACTTGATCTGCATAGTCACGGTATTCGCGGCCTTGCCGTCCACGGTCAAAACGATGTCCACCAGCCCGCGCCCGCTGAGGCTGCGTGGAATCAGCGCATTGACTTGATCAAGTCCGGCCAAATCGCCGGACGGCCCGGCGTAATTGATCTCCGCCGTGGCGGCGCCGATACGCACCAGCACCGCGTCCAAGCCGCTGCGTGCGCGAATCCCCGTGCCAAACAAAAGCACAAAGACGCGGTCTGTGGCCGGCCCCAGGTCAACCGGGAGCGGCACGAAAACGTTTTGTGTGGTATCAAAGCGCGAAATCACTTCAAAGCTTTGCGAATTATCAGGCTTGACGCGCAAGAGCACGGCCGCCGCCACGCCGCGCCCGTTGGCGTTTGCCGCGAACAAACCCGGCGCCACGCTGGCGATGTTCAACGTTCCGGCAGAAATAGTGCCATCACCACTGGTCACTGTCACGGTGGCGAGGCCGTTTTGCGTGCCCGCCGGAACCAAATAATTGACCTGCCCCGGCGAAACAAAAAACAGCGCGGCGTCGCGTTCAAGCCCGGCGCTATCGCGGACTTTGACAAAAGTGCCGGCCAGCGCGGTCGGCAAAGGCAAGCCGCTGGCGGCTTCAGTGCGCATGGCCAGATTCGCGCCGAAGGCCGCAATCATGGATTCACTCGCCACCTCATTGCCTAAATAACTGGCGGCCGAGATGCTCGTCACCAGGGGCCGCGCGCCGGGTTTGAGCAGGCGTATGCGGTGGTTGCCCGTGTCGGTAAACAGCAACTCGCCGTTGCTGAGCGCCACCAGATTGGCCGTCAGTTGAATGTCATTATTCGAGAGGCCGATGGGCGGAAAGCTCAGCCGCGCCTGCGCGCCCGGCCCCTCATCGCCCGCAAAGCCCTGCGTGCCGTTGCCCGCCACCACGCGCGTCGTCCCCAACAGTTGCGCGGGCGCGCTCAACTCCAGCACCTGATGCGTGCCCGCGTTGGTGATGAAGATACGGCCCATGCCATCCACCACCAAATCACGCGGCGTGCGGATATTCTTTGTATCATCGGCGATCACGGCAAAAGTGTTCGCCCCCGCATCCTGCCGCAAGATGCGATTGTTGCGCGTGTCGGCGATCAACAACCGGCCCGCCGCGTCCAGTGCGATGCCGGTCGGACGGTTGAGCGTCGCCGTTTGCCCGTCGCCATACGCCGTGCGCACGACGCCTTCGCTGGCTTCGATACGGCGGATGCGATGACTGGCCTGGTCGGTCAACAGGATGTCGCCCGCGCTGTTAATGGCGACATCGGTCATAAAAAACGCCACGCGATTGGCCGTCAGTCCATCGCCCAGGATTTGCGGATTGGCCGGTGGCCGCACCCCCGCCAGGTCTTTGATCTGCCCCGGCGGCACGATCACGCGCGCATCGCCGCCGTTCGGAAAGAACGTCACTGCCTGATTCGACGTGTTCAAAAACCGCAGGATGCCGCTGCGCCGGCCCGACACCGACGTGGGCGGAATTTTGATCAACGCGCCCGCCTGCGAATCCACGATAAAAACGCCTTTGTCGGTGGCCAGCAACCCTTGCGGCGAACTGAACGTGGCCGTCGTGATGCGGTCATCCAATTGCGGCTCGCCCGCGTCTTTGTTGAGCGTCACGATTTGGCCCGGTTGCACCGTCACGGCGGCCGCCGAAGCAATAAGGAGCGTCACCGGCTGTGCGCCGCGATTGACGAAGCGCAAACGGTTCGTGCGCGTATCGGCGATGAACAGGTTACCCGCCGGATCCACGGTCACCCCGGCGGGTTCGCTCAATTCGGCGCTCGTCGCCAGCAAACCGTCATAGGGGGCTTCGAGTCCGCTGCCAACGATGGTATTGATCTGCAACGGATTGATCGTCGTCCCCAGAATCTGGGCGCCCGCGCCGCTCAGGTTGATAAAACGCACGCGCCCGAAACGGTAATCGGGCAGATAGACGCCGCGATTTTCCGCCGCGAAGACCAGCGTTTCGTTGGCCGCGCTGTCAGGCAAATTCAATGCGGCGTCAGTCGCGCGCCGGCCATCGCCGCAAGTCGGATTGCTGTTGGGTTCGCAGGCCAGCGCAGTGCTGTTGCCAGCGGCTACCGTGCGCGTCCCGTTCGGCGCGATACCGAGGATTTGCTGGGCATTGCCCAACGCTACATAAACGTTGCCATTCGGCGCCGCCGTCACGCCGGTCGGAAATTCCAAGCCGCCGGCGACAGTGCTGATCATGGTATTGCCATTGACCCGCCGCACCGCGCCATCAGGATTGCCCGAGCGCGGATTGCCGCCTTCCGCAATCAGCAAGGTATTGCTGGAATCAAAGGCCAGCCCGCGCGGATTGACCAGGCGCGCCTGCCGCGCCGGGCCTCCATCGCCATTACCCGTTTGCGGCGTGCCGCCGCCCGCAAACGGCGTAATCGCGCCCGCGCTATCTATTCGATAAACCACCGAGCCCGCGATGAAAAAGACTTCGCGCGCCAGCGGTTGCAACACCACCCCGCGCAAGTCTGCGAATTCCGGCGCAGCCAATGTCCCAATCGTCCCGGCCGCAAACGTGCGCCCGGCCAGCGTGTAACTTTGCGCGCCCACATTGACCACGCGAATCGCATTGAAGGCCGGCAGCGCCAACAGCAAGGCGTTGCCGGTGGGGTCAACGGCCAGCCCGGTGACCTTGGCCAAATCGGCCTCGCGCGCGGGCACGGCGTCCTCAATGCGCACGCCGCCGCCCGCGATCAGATTGATGTTGCCCGGCAGCACGGTCGTCCCGGCCAGCGTCACCGGCGCGGGCGAAGTGTTGACGAAGCGCAACAGGCTGGTGCCATCCACATCGTCCACCACATAAAAGCCGCGCCCCTGCGGATCGAAAACCAACGCCGTGGGCAATTCCATCGGGGCCTGGCGCGCTTGCGCATTGGCGCTCAGACCGCCGCCCGCCAGCGTCGAGATGATCACCGGCGGCGCTTGTGCTTCCTGGGCGTGCAAGCGCGGTAAAAAATCAGCGCCGCTGGCGCTCAGCATTGTGACGAGTAGAAAGGCGATTCCCCCTGAATAACGGTTTGCATAACGATGAAACATAAACTCCCAAACTCCTTCCGACACAGCTTGAAAAAATCGAACGGGGGATGACTGTATGAGGGGCCTTGCGCAGGATCACGAGGGCGAGACAGCGCGACGAATAAAAAAAAGCAGGTAACAAAGAGATTACTGAAAGCACCAACGGACGCTGCAATGAGCACGCTTGACCGTCTTTCAGCAGGCGCGTCATTACACCACTCTGGCCGCAAGCAAGTCAACGCAGTTGTTTAGCAAGGCGCGCCGCCCAGTACGCCTGCACTTCTTCAGCAACTTCCGCCCAGCCGCGCGCACCACCGTGCGCCGCAATCGCTTCGCGTTGCCAATCTATGGTCAACGCCTTGCTGAGCCGTTGCGCCAAACCGGCGGCATTCGCCTCTGCCTCTGGCACCAACAACCCGAAGCGCTCATCCAGCACCAACTCGCCGATGCCGCCGACATCGCTTGCCACCACCGGCGCGCCACAAGCCAGCGCTTCGATCACCACGTTCGGACAGCCTTCGCGTTCGCTCGCCAGACAGAACACATCCGCCGCTGCGTACCAGGCAGGCAAATCAGTTTGCGGTTGCGCGCCTTTCAAAAAGACGTGTGACTGCAAGCCCAGCGCCGCGCTCTGCGTCGTCAGCGCCGCGCGTTCCGGCCCTTCGCCCAGCACATACAGGCGCGCTTGCGGTTGCGTTTGAATCACCAGCCGCATTGCGCCAATCAACCGGTCAATCCCTTTGAGCGGCACCAGCGCGCTCACCGTCACCAGAATTTTATCCGCCGCATTCAAACCGAGTTGCTGCCGCGCCGCCGTTTGTTCGCGCCAGTGAAACACCTGCCGGTCAACGCCGTTGCGAATCACGGCGATCTTGTCGGCTTCGACGCCTAACTCAACCATCCGCGCTTTCAACGCCGCGCTCACCGCAATGATGCCCTGTGCGCGTTGCAGCGTGCGTTGAATCAACGGGCGAATATGCGGCAGCCGCGCAAACAGGTTGATGTCCGTCCCGCGCGCCGTCACGCACACCGGCACACCCAACGCCGCGCCCAGCCGCACCGCCGCTTCGCCATCGGGGTAAACGTAATGCGCGTCAATCAAATCAAGCGGCCGCTCCGCGTGCAGCCGCCGCAACAACGGCAAGGCCCCGCGCGCCATCCAGCGCCCGTACCAGCGCATCCCCACTTTGGGCGGATTGAAAAAGCGCGGATGAAAGGTCGCCAGCCCCGCAATCGTTTCCTGTTCCGCAATGGCCGCCATCTGCCGCCACTGCGCGGGCACGAAATCAAAGGCTAATTGTTTTGGGAAGTACGGCGCCGGCGCGACCACGCGCAGGCTCTCCACATCCGGCTGTTGCGCCAGCGCCACCGCGCGATGTTTGACGAAGACGCCCAGGTTCGGCCGTTCGCCGTTGGGCCAGAGGGTGGTGAAGGTGAGAACGTTCATTTGGACTTACGCAGAAGTACAGGCAACCGCCGCGCAAGAGCATGGAGTTCAGGCTTCAGCCTGTGTTCGTGATCTCCAAGACAGGCTA
>JANOWX010000815.1:0-1695 GCA_031418175.1 Acidobacteriota bacterium
CCTGTGTCGAGTATGTTTTCATCACTTGGCTCCTTTGCGGAATTGGTTGTTGAGTTGACGGATTGACGAAGCGGCCAGCCGCGTGGTGCAGCGCCAGCCATAGCTTCGCCGCGAAAACAGTACCGCGCGCGTGCGCAAGCGGGTTTTCCTGGTAAGGCTTACACGGAAGCCCGCTTGCTTATGCGCGCGGTACCGTTAGCGGTTTTTTGAGAATCTGTTTGAGCCCGTCGCTGAGAGCGACAGGGCGGGCGGGTACGTGTGTAACCGTTTGCCTAACTGGTTGAATGATTGCGAAGCGTGCAGAGAGTTGTTGCCTGCTCATCCGCTCTTCCTCCAATAGATTCGGCTTGAATTTGTGTACGCGAGAATTGTCCGGTGCGACGACGGGCGGATACTAGCACAGGCAGTTTGGGGTGTGAAGATGAGGCCAAGGGGCGCGTCAGAATTGCTCGCTACTCGACTTCCCCTGTATGCTGCCCAGCAATTCGACAAGTGAATAGGTACGCGGATGTAGCGGATTTCCGCAGATTCTTTTTCGGATTGATCCGCGCTGATCCGCTGCATCCGCGTCATCCGCGTACCTATTTCCGCTACTTTGTTGGCATTTCTTTTACGTACAGGCTTCAATTAGTCGTCACGATTCAGACAAGCCGGAAGGACATCCCGCATGCCGCATTTGCTGCAACTGCTTTTGCTATTGGTCATCATCGTATTTTGCGCCAAAGCCGCCGGCGCGCTCAGCGTGCGTTTCGGACAGCCAGCCGTCTTCGGCGAAATCCTGATTGGCTTATTGCTCGGCCCAACGGCGGTTGATCTGCTGGGGCTGAGCATCTTTCAGAACGGCCACGCCACGCTCGGTGGCACGCTCAAAGACCTGTCGGAACTCGGCGTCATCCTGCTGATGTTCGTGGCCGGGCTGGAAACTGATCTTGATGAAATGAAACGCGTCGGGCGTGCGGCCTTTTGGGCGGCGGCGGGCGGCGTAGTGCTGCCGATGTTGGGCGGCGCGTGGACGGCGCGGGCTTTTGGCTACGGTTGGCGTGAAGCGATCTTTATCGGCACGGTACTGACAGCGACCAGCGTTTCGATCTCAGCGCAGACCTTGATGGAGTTGAAGCAACTGCGCTCGAAAGAGGGCTTGACAATCCTGGGCGCAGCGGTGATTGACGACGTGATGGGCATCATCGTGCTTTCTTTCGTCGTGGCTTTTGCCGCCATCGGCAATCCGCAAACACAAATCGCAGCGACCTTGCCGCAATGGTTGGCGCAGCATTTGTTCAACGGCAGCAAGGTGGCCGAACTGAGCCTGGTCGTCGTGTTGATGCTGGCGTTTTTTGTGATTGCCACCTGGTTCGGCTGGCGCTATTTCGACCGCTTGCTGGATCGCTTTGCGCGCACACCAGCCAGCCAGGCGCTGTTGGCGGGCGCGGTGGGCCTAGCGCTGCTTTATGCGTTCATCGCGCAATACGTCGGGCAGGTGGCGGCGATCACCGGCTCCTATCTGGCGGGCGTGCTCATCACGCGAACGCGCTTCAAACACAAAGTGGACGAGGGCATTCATCCGCTGACCTACAGCATCTTCGTGCCGGTCTTTTTTATCTCGATTGGCCTGGAAGCCAACGGGCGCGAGTTGCTGGCGGATAGATCGAAGCTCTGGTTGATGCTGGCGATTCTGGCGGTGGCGATTGCGGCCAA
>JANOWX010000816.1:0-14245 GCA_031418175.1 Acidobacteriota bacterium
GGTTGACGCCAAACCGCACGTCCACGACCAACGCAGGGGTGATTGACCAGGTGTCGCCGATAGAGATGTACGGATTCTTGTCCGGCTGCTGGTTGCCGACAAATTCGTTGCGGCTATAGAACTGATTGTCAGGCCCCCACGAACGCGGCGTGAGAATGTTGCCGAGCTGAATGCCGCCTGTGCCGTAAAAATTGTGATTGCCCCAATTCCAGTCTACGCGGGAGTTGATGTTGTTTTTGCCGAACTGCTGCAACGCGCGATAGAAAAAGTTGTTGTTGTTGAACACATCGTTCGGTGTGCGATTGGGCAACGGATAAGCCTTGAGCAGCGCCAGCCCTTGTGCATTGAGCCGCGAGGCTGGCAGCGGGCTGGTGCGCACTTGGCCGTCAGCGCCGACAAAAGTTGGAAACAGCGCGCGGTTGTATTGCGAAGTCGTGCCGATGCGGGTCACGTTGAACGGATCGTAAAGCTTGACCGGTACTGCGCGCCCGCCGACGTTGACCAACGTCTCACTGAAATCGCCTTCGCGCTCTTTGGCCGTGGGCACCGTCTTCAAGAAATCGTAGTTGCGGTTGAATTCCAGCCCTTCATAGCTGGCGAAGAAAAACGCGCGGTCGCGGATGAGGCGTCCGCCGACGGTGCCGCCATACGTATGCGACTTGAACGGCCCGCGCGTGATGTTCTGGGCGTTGTTACGGAACGAATTCGCGTTCAAAGCTTCGTTGCGAATGCGCCAGAAACCCGTGCCGTGAAAATCGTTCGTACCGCCTTTGGTGGTGAAGATGACGACGCCCTGCGCGCGGCCATATTCCGCCGAGTAATTGTTGGTGATCGTCTTGACCTCTTGCAGCGCGTCCTGATTGGGCAGCACGGCGACTTCGTTCCAGGCCGAACCTTGCACACTGACGCCGTCGAGCTGGATGTCGTTGGAGAAGGCCGAACCACCGTTGATGCCGATGGCCGAAGCTGCCCGGCGTCCATTAATGCCGATGCCGAACGAATCTGAGCCCTGGGTGTTATTGAATGCACCGCGCGGCGTAATGCCTGCTTGCAACGCGGCATAGTTAAACGGATTGTGATTGATGTTCGGCAACGTTTGCACGACGCGTTCGTTGACGCTGCCGCCGACGGTGGCGTTGGTGGTTTGCAGCGCAGCGGCATCCGCCATGATGGTCACAGTGTCGCTGGCCGCGCCCGCTTGCAACTTGATGACGATTGGCACGGTTTGCGCGGTCAACACGACGACGCCCGTGCGGCTGGCACGCGAGAAACCCGACGCGGCTTTTTCGACATTGACCGTGTACGTGCCCGGCGCGAGATAGGGCACATTAAAATTGCCCGTGCCGTCAGTCACTGCGGTCGTAGCGACGTTCGTCTCGACGTTGACGACCGTGACGGTCGCGCCGGGAATCACGGCGTCATTCGGGTCGGTCACCGCGCCGGTGATCGTGCCCGATTTGATTTGCGCCAGCGCCGCGCCGGCCAGCAACAGGCTCAGCGCCAGCCCGCCACTCAGCCTGAAAAATGCTTTGCTCGTTGTTCTTCTCATTGATGTAACTCCTGTGATGGAAAAGTTGTGGACCTCGCTGCACGAGTGTCCGCGCCTCAAGGGCGTTTCAAATGCTTGTCGAAAAAGCCCAACACCAGCGGGCGTAAATCGCGTTGTTTGGGTTGCAAATCGAAGGTGTGCGGCGCGCCGGGCACCAGCACCAATTCGCACGGCGCACTCGCCTGTTGGCAGGCGGCGGCCAACGCCACGCTCTGACTGTGATGCACGGTCTCATCCGCCGTGCCGTGAACGATCAAAAGGGGCGCATCTTTTTTGTCCGCGTAAGTGACCGCCGAAGCGGCTGCGTAAAGCTGCGGCGCTGCGGCGCGCGTCTTGCCGAAGGTTTTCATGTCGTGATAGTCGAGCAACTTCGCCGGGCCGTAAAAATCTACCGCGCATTGCACACGGCTGGAAAATTCGGCGTATGGCCCGGCGGGTTCCAGCATGTCCGCCGGCCCGGTCACGGCCAACAGCGCGGCCAGCATGCCGCCCGCCGAACCGCCGATGACGCCGATGCGTTCGGGATCAACCTGCAAGCGCGCCGCGTGTTTGCGCAACCAGCGCACGGCGGTCTTGGCGTCGTGCAAGGGTTGCGGCCACGTCGCCGAAAAGCTGCCGTCGGCGTTTTTCGCCAGCTTGTAATTGATGCTCATCCCGACGTAGCCATTGCGCGCCAGCGTCCCGCCGATGTTGAGTTCGCGCGCCCGCGCCTTGTCGCCGTCGTTGAAACCGCCGCCGTGGATGACGACAACGGCGGGCAGATGCTTCCCTTTCGGCATTTCTAGCGGGAAATACAGGTCAGCCTTTTCCGCGCGGTCTTCCGGCAAATAGGCGACATCGGCTTCGACGCGCACGTCGGCCGGATAAGCGGCCGGATAAGCGGCCGGATAAGCGGCCGGATAAGCGGCCGGATAAGCGGCCGGATAAGCGGCCGGATAAGCGCCCGGATAAGCGGCCGGATAAGCGGCCGGATAAGCGGCCGGATAAGCGCCCGGATAAGCGGGCGCTTTCGTTGGTTGTTGGGCTGCGGTGACGCTGCCCAACAATAAGGCCAGACAACTCATTACCGGCCAGACGCTTTTCATTGTCACCCTTCCTCAAAAAATCAGCTTCAAGCCAAGCTGCACGTCGCGTGGACGATTGCCCTGGCTGGTAATCTTGGTGAAGTTGGAATTCGTTGGATCGCGGTTCGGCGTATTGAACAGCGCGTGATTGAAGGCGTTGAGAAACTCCGCGCGGAACTGCAGCCGCACACCTTCAATCACGCGGAAATTTTTCAGCACTGACAGATCGGCAATCCACAGTGGCTGTTCGCGGAAGCTGTCGAGGCGCGTCGGCAGTGTGCGCACATTGCTCGCCAGCCGGATGCGTTGATCGTTGCGCTGCTTGACCGGATCGAGCACGCCGTTGGTTTGCACGGCCGCGTCGTCGAAATAGAAACAGCTTGTGCCGAATGCGCCGTCCACCGTCGCGCCGCTGCCCACGCTCTTGAGCGCCTTGTCGCCGCAGGTGAAATAGATGTTGCCGAGCAGCATCGGGCGTCCGTTTTGGTATTGATAAATGCCGCTCAGTTGATAGCCGCCGATCAGCGCATCCAGCACACGATTCATTCCGCCGCCGAAGCGCCGGTTGCGTCCGATGGGCACTTCGTAAATACCGCTCATCACGAAGCGATGCGGCACGTCGTCGGGGTCAATGCGCCGTTCGATCTCGGCGTCGGTGTCGTTGAGCAGGTTGTCGCGGCTGATATTTTTGGCGCGCGTATAGGTCGCCAAAAAACTGTAGCCGCGCTTGAATCGCTTTTCGATGCGAATGCGCCCGGCGTTGTAATCGTTCGTGCCGTCTTGCCGATAAGTGTCCACCGCGCCGAATTGCGGAAACGGGCGCAGCAACTGTTGCCGCGCAATCGTGGCGTTGTTGAGCGTCGTGCCCGGCGCGAGGCCGCGAAACGGATTCGGCACAAGCGCGGTCAGAAAATTGATTTGATTTTGATCGCGGATGGGCGAAGTCGAAAGATACTGGCGCGGCACTGTATTCAGATTCACGCCGACGGAGAGGTCGGCTACGTGATTGCCCGTCCAGCCGACTTCAAGCAAAAAGCCGCCGGGCAATTCACGCTGCACGTTGAGTTCGTAACGATAGACCTGCGCCAGCTTGCGATTGGCGGGCGTGATGAAAACGTCCTGCCCAATAAACGTCGCGAGACCCAAACTCGCGCCCGCTGGTTCGACTACGCCATTGGGGAAGGGATTGAAGATCGTCGCGGCAAACGTCAACCCGCGATCATTGCTGCCCGCTTGCGTGGTGGTTTGCGAAAAGCCCGGTTGGTTGACGCCTTCGGTGTTGAGCGGCACGGCATAGTGCGCGTAACCGCCGCGCACTACGCTTTGCTTGTTGAACTTGTAAGCAAAGCCTACGCGCGGTTGCCAGTTGTTTTTGTCGCCGCCGAAAAAGCTGCGATTGTTGGTGTCGGCAAACAACAATCCGCCGCGCACTTTGAAGGCGCTCGCGGGCAGTTCGGGAATCGGGCTGGCCGCGTAGGCCGCCGTCGCCTGCGCGGCAATCGGGCTGGCCGCGTCGAAATCGAACCCGCGCACGTTGCGGTTGAAACGCTCGGTTGGCGCGGCTTCGTATTCGTAGCGCAAACCGAGATTGAGCGTCAGCTTGCGCGACACCTTCCAATCGTCCTGCACAAACACGCCGTGATAAAGGGTCTGATTCGAGCGCGTCACGCCGCGCACGATTTCATTCGTCGTCGGCAAGCCCAACAAGAACGCCGCGAACTGTTGCCCGATGGTCGCCGCCGTCGCAGCCTGATCGTTCTGCCGCGTGAAATCGGTGCCGAAGGTGTACTGGCCGGAGCTGTGCGCCGTCGGCAGATTGTTTTCGCGGAAGGAGCGAAAATCGTAGCCCGCGCGCCAGTTGTGCTTGCCCGCGATTTTGGTCAGCGTCGGTTGAAAGGAATAAAGATTCGTGGTGCGGCTGCTGCCACGGCTTTCCCCCAGCGAAGAAAATCCGCCGATGCTGAAACGCGGCAAATACAAATCGCCCGCGAACTGGCTGACGGTTTGCGGCGAGAAACCCAGTGTCGCCGGGTCGAAGACGTTTTGATGTTGCCGTTGCGCCGTGACAATCCAGTACACGTACCCCAGCCGCACGTTGAGCAGCGTCGTCGCGTTGAAATTGTAGATGTGGTCAAACGCCGCGTTGTGGTTGGTGCGGAATTCAAACGTGCCCGACGGATTCAAACCGTTGACCGTGCCGGTGAAATTCTCGCGGTTCTGCAAACGGAAGTTGTGGCCGTAACGAACGAAGAAGCGCTGTTTCTGACTGACGGTCTGGTCAATGCGCACGCTTTGCGAATCGAAGTCGTTGGTGTTTGCGCCGAAGAAAGAATTGAAATTGTCGCGCCCCGTCGCATCGCCCGGCTGATTGGGCAGCGGGTAATAACGCAGGTAATTCCGCGCAATCGGGCTGATGCGGTTGGCGGGGATGAGGTTGTTGAGGAACGGATCGCGCACCACGCGCGTGCCCGACACACGCGCCGTCGCCGGGTCGTAAATCGTGATGCCTTGCGCGAGCAACGCGCGAAAATCGCCTTCGCGTTGCGCCGCCGTCGGCACGGTGTTGATCGCCGTGCTGGGCGTTTTCTGAATCAACTCTTCGTAAGCGAAAAAGAAAAAGGTGCGATTGCGCCCGTTGTAAAAGTTCTTGCCGCCTTCGCCGAAACGCGGCAGAAAGACCGGCCCGCCGATGGTTGCGCCGAAGCGGTTGTAACGCAGCGATTGCTGGTCTACGCCGGCGCGGTTGGCGAAAAAGCTGTTGGCCGAAAAGGCGTCGTTGCGCACGAACTCATACAGCGTGCCATGAAATTTGTTCGTGCCGCTTTTGAGCGAGACCTCTACGGTCGCGCCGCCTGTGTGGCCCTGCTGCGCATCGAAGCTGGCGGTCGAAACTTTGAATTCCTGCACCGCATCGGCGGGCGGCACGAAGGCTACGTTCGATTCGTTTTGATTGCCGTTCTGATTGGGTACGCCGTCGAGCGTGAACTGATTGCCGCCCGCTACGCCATTGGTTTTGAAATCGGAGACGGTTTGATTGGCGAAAGGCTGTTGCGCCGTACCCAGCGCCGCCGGGCCGCCCGTGATGGCAATGCCCGAAGCCAGCCGCGCCAACACAAACGGATTGCCATCCGACAACGGCAGTTCGGAAATGCGGCGTTGGTCAATGATCTGTCCCGCCGTTCCGGTTTCCGATTCGAGCAACGGCGCATCGCTCGTGACAGTGACGCTTTCGTTCACGGCGCCGAGTTCGAGCGTGAGGTTGAGCGTGCGCTTGTCGCCGACTTGAATCGAAATGCCTTTGCGCACGAGTTGCTTGAACCCGTTGGCCGTGACGCTGACTTCGTATTCGCCGGAGAGCAGGTACAACACGGTGTAACCGCCGTTCGCGTCGGTCACAGTGTCAATCGCGGTGTTGGTGGCGATGTTACGCACGCTGATTTTTGCGTTTGGCACGTTGGCGCCCGTGGCGTCGGTGATTGCGCCGGTGATCGCGCCGCGAAAGTCTTGCGCGGTTGCCGCCGCGCAAGCCAGCAGCAAACCGGCGATGAGCAGGCAAGTTTGTTTCAGGTTACTTTGCATGCGATGGCTCCTATCGTTTGTCGAAGTAATCAATCAGGCCGTAGGCGCGCTGATTCAACGCGCGCATCGCGTCGAGCAGCGTGCGGTACTCTTCGTAACGCGACGTGACGAGGCCTTTGTTCGAGGTGCGATTGGACGGATCAACCGTCGTGTCTTCGGGGTCGTTGTCCAGGTACTTGAACCAATGCCAGCCGACGCAGACTTTCGCTTCGAGCAAGCCCAGCGTGAAGTTCTGGTAAAACGCCGCACGGTCGGCCTGCGTCTTGACCGTCCAGCCCGCGCCCGTCGTGTTCGGCAGGCCCGAATCCATGGCACGCGCATACCATTCGGTAATCAGGATCGGACGCCCCGCCCACGCCGCCCATTGCCGCAGGCGTTCGGGTTCGGGCGACCAGCGGTTGTAATAGTTGATCGAAATGACATCCGCGTGTTTGCCCGCCGCGCGCAAGACGGCCTCGTAATTGAGCACGCGCCCGTGGAAACGCGCGCCCAGATAAAGATGCTGCGGGTCGTATTTGCGCATGGCTTGCGCGACGAGACGGAAATAACGTTCGGTGGCAAATTCCAGAAACGCTGTGCGGTCGGCGTCATGGATGTCGGCTTTGCTTTTCTTGCGTTCGTTGAGCCAGGCCACGGCGGCCTTGTATCCGGCATCGCTTTCGGGCAAGCCCAGATAATTGTCGAGCACGTTGTCGCGGAAAGGCAGTTCGTTGTCAGAGAAATGGCCGAGCAGATACGGGTCGTCTCTCGTCGCCAGCAACTGTTTGGCGTGTTCATCGCAAAAGGTTTCAAAGGCCGGGTCAAAGACGAAGATCGCGTCGTTCGGATAGCCGGTGTGGCCCGGTTGTTGAAAGGTGCCGCCGCGCCGCTTGCCGTAACTGCTCATGAAATTCCACATCAACGTGTACGGCACGCGCGGCTTGGTTTGCCGCAACAGGTCTGTGCGCGACCACGAACCCGTGCTGTTGAAGCCGTGTTGCGTAAGCAATGCGGCGGTTTGCCCGGCCCACTGCTGTTCTGTGCCGAAACGCGCGCGCAAGGCTGCCTGATTCTTTTGCGAGTTGCCGAGGGTGACGCTGTTGACGCCTTTACTGAGGAAGCGATAGCCGTCGGGATCAATCAGCCACCAGCGTCCGTTGAGCTGTTTGACGTGAAACCAGCCCGTCGCTTTTTCCTTTGGCCCCGGCGCGCCGCCATATTTGCTATCGCCTTTGTCGGCGGCGACGTTCGTCTCCAACGTTGCCAGCGTGCGTGCCGAATAGTCTTTCCATTCGCCATTTTCGCCCAGCCGCGCGCTGACCATGCGCGGCAGCGGCGTTTGCGCGAGCACAGCCAAACAGCCCAGATAACTCAGGAATAACGCTAATTTCAGCATGTCGAAAAAGGGTGTCACCGCGGTTGCGCGGCTCACGAGGAAGCCAACGCCGGACGCTCGTTGCGCACGCGCGCCAGCCGCTCCGCCGCCAAGGCCGTCAGTTCCGCGCGATAGGCCACGGCCAGCGCCAACAGCCAAGGCGCGGCCTGCCAGCCGAATTCAGCCAGATCGATAATCAAAGGAATTTGCTGCGGGAAAAGATAACGCGCCAAAGAAACCGCCAGCACCAGTCCGAGCCGCCACAGCGCATAGACCGTCATCCAGCGCAGCACAATCGCCATGCGGCCGCTGCCCATCTGCACCGAGACGCGATGCAACAGCAGGCTCGCCGCCGCGATCAGGAACATCTGAATTTGCGCGACGATCTGCAAAATGCGCGTGGCGCGGTAATAGGCATGCGCTTCGGTGAGCAGATGGCTGAACTTAAAAAACACCAGCATCAACCCCAACAAGCCAGCCATCGCGGCAATGTCCCGGACGCGCAACCGGAAGCCCAAACCGATTTCGTGATAGGCCCACCAGATTGCTAGCAGGCCCAGCAACAGACAAAAATTCGCCGGCACCAGGATGCAATGCAACAGCAGCGCGTATGCCGGTGGCGTGTAATACAAATCAACCGGCTGCCCCCAAAACGGCAAGGGACGCGCAAAGGGGCGCAGCAAAGAAAGCCCCGCGTTCAACGTCAACGCCAGCCAGGCCAGGCGCATCCATTTCGTTTCGCGGTATTCGTCGGCGATGCGCCAGCAAACCAGCAAAGCCAAGCCATACGCAGTGAACGAGCCAATCACACGCAATGCATCCAGCAGCCAGCCTAGTTGCGCGGCGTTCCCTAAGCCCACCGACAGCAACCCGGTGAGCCGCAACCCAAGATGCAGCGCGATGCCCAGCAGCACAATGCGCGGGGTGATTCGCAATTTCGGCCTGGCGTATTTCATGCAGCTTACCAGCGCCCGCTTTCCAGCAACCAGCGTGCGCCGGTGCGCCCGCACAAAACCTGCGCAATGGCGGTCAACCGTTGCAGGAATGGCTCCCAATTCTCAAGCGTCACCTGTTTCAGTGATTTGGCCGGCGAATGTGCTGCCGCTGCCTCCAAGGCCTTGGTCGCCGCCTGCTCGCCGCAAAAAACCGTGATGACGGCTTCCACTTCGTACAGCTTTTGCTGCACGGGGCTGGCGCTTTCGCGCGCGTGACCGGCGTGAATCCGGGCGAAGACGTTGCGCATCGCGGCTTGCAGCTTTTGATCGCTGAGCGGGAAGCTGTCGCGCTTGGCCTCGCCCGCTTCGCGCAATTGCGCGTCGAGCGCCGCCACCCGCTGATGAAACTCCCAACACGGCACGCAACCGATCAGGTGCGCATCCACACGATCACGCTGTGCCACCGCAAGCGTACCGTTCAAATATCCTTCCCATTCGTGTTCTGAAATTCCGTGATTCATAAAACCTCGTCCCAGCAAAGCTAGTTTTTGTGTTCCTGTTTGCGCTCGCCTGCTTTGGTTGGTCTGCCACTTTCGGCGATGCGCAACAGTTTTTTCCGCACGCTGAACAGGCGCGATTCCACTGTACCCAGCGGCACGCCCAGCGCGACGGCCAGTTCTTCGTATGTCAATCCTTCGACAAAGCGCAACCGCACCAACTCGCGCTCGTTGGGTTCCAACCAGCTCAACCATTGGTCGAACTCCATTTGCAGCAACCCGGCGGGTTGCACCGTCAATTGCTCAGCCAACGGTTCCAACTCGACGGTTTTAATGCGCGTTTGTTGCTTGCGCCAATGCTGCAACAATTCATTGCGCGCGATGGCAAAGAGCCAGCCTTGAAAAAGCGCCGGCTCTTTCAAATCCGCAGCCTTCTGATAAACCTTGAACAACACGGTTTGCGCCAACTCTTCCGCCGTCGGCTCGTCTACGTTGCGCACCAGGAAGTAGCGGCGCACACGTGGGTACACCGCCACAAAGAGGGCGCTAAAAGTGTCGTCCGTCCGGTCTTCTAAAAACGACCGGATGAGATGTTGTTCGTCCACGATGCGATCCAGCTTCGGAATTTCGGGATGCCTCCGTTACTTCCTGGCGTACCCAACCGCTAAAGATGACTGGGCGGCGACTTTTATTCGGCGGCGTCACATTTTTTTGGGGAGCGCCATCGGAATTGTCGTGTGGACAAATTGGGGAAAGGCTCACGCCAGATAGGAAAATAGGCGAGAGGAAGATCAAAGGTCGTTGAGGGGGGTATTCCGCATTGTTCGTCTGTGCAGCACGACCGTCGCCATAAAGCAGGACAAATCGTTCAGCCGTATTTTCGAGAGGCACTTTGTCCAACAACGCGCTAAACGCCGCTCCTGCCACTTGCCCGCAGCACGACACCTCGGTGCCGTGTTTGTTTTCAGGATTCAATTCGCCGTCGCGGCGAATGTAAGGCAAGCCATCGGGCTTGGTTGGCTCGGGCCACCAATACGGCACAAGCTTGAAGTAATCGTGTGTGTCGCCGCTAGGCGGCACATGTTGTTTCGACGTAACGGTAAACAGTCCTTCGCACATTGCCTGTTCGGCTTCACGGCGCAACCGTGCCAGTGCAGGCATCAGCGCTTTGTCTTGCTTGGCAATGCGCGTTTTCGTTTGGTTGAGAATTGCCGGATCGAGCGCAAAGACGCGCGGCAACGCTTGCGCCGCGCCGGTGCTTATCAAAAAGCAAAGCAGCACGAGCCATAAACCCATGCGCCTCACGCCGTTTTCAGTGAAAGTGTTCAAAACCTGTTCCCGCAAACGCTGGCAAAAGAATGACGGCAAGGGAATGCGCAAACACAACTTTCCTTTGCCGTCATTCTTTTGCCAAGCTTTTTAGAATTCAAAGCGCAAACTCATCTGCATATTGCGCGGATTTCGCGCCCGCCGGATGGTGCCGGCGGTGGCGATGTCTACGTTATTTTCCGGCAACAGGAAGTTCGGATGATTGGGCAGGTTGAAAGCCTCGACGCGATATTGCAGCGCCTTGCCTTCGCCGAAACGGAAGCGTCGTGACAACGACATGTTGATAATGATCGTGCCGGGGCCGTCCAGAATGTTGCGGCCCGAATTGCCGAAGCGGTACGCGCCCGTCGGCACCGGCACAAACGCGCTGCGGTCGTACCAGCGATCTACGGTGGGATTGTCAACCGCGCCGTTGGCCAGGAGGTCGGGGCGCGTCGCTTCACCGTTGGCGAAATTCACCGTCGCCACGCGCGGCGTGAACGGCTGGCCCGAATAAATCGTGCTCGTGCCCGCCAATTGCCAAGCGCGCGCCAGCCAATGTTTCGTCAAACTCGGCGACCAGATGAAGCTGCCCGCAAACGTATGGCCGATGTCGAAATCGGAGCGTCCGCGTTCGAGTTTCAGATTGCGCGAGTCCTGCGCCGCCGAAAAGTTGAAAGCAATCGTGCCGCCTGTGTTCGACGATTCGTCAATGGATTTGGCGTAGGTGTACGACCCGCGCAGGAACAGTTGTTTCGAGACGCGCCGCCGCACGGTCAACTGGCCGGAGTTGTAAATCGAATTCGAGCCGTCGTTGATGATCTGAATCGAACCGAAGGCCGGATAAGGCCGGATGGTGCTGGTCGCTTGCGTGCGGCCCGCCTGGTTCAAATCGTAACGCCGCTGCAAGTGCGTGCCCTTCGAGCCGGCATACGCCACTTCGATAACGGTGCCGCGCCCGACTTCGCGTTCGAGCGCCAGGTTGTACGATTGCATGTATTGGTTGATTAGCAGGCGGACTGCGCGGCAGACCGAATGAAACCGGCAGTCAAACCCGCCGGCCTTGTTCCGTCTGACGCCACGCCCGCCCGCTGGCAGCGCCGCGTACCCAGGGCCTGCTTGCGCTCTGAGAGGCGCTTCCTTACTATGCGGCCCGCGTTTCTGTCACGAACCCAATCGCCAAATTAGAGTTGCATGCTGCTCACGACTTTGCTGCCCAGAAAACTTGCGACGAGCCGCTGGCGGGCGCTCTGGCTCGCGCTGCTGGCGTTCGCGCCCCTGGCCTATGCGGGCGGCGGCTATCTTTACTTGAAGGTCAATCCCAATGCCCAGGTACGGCTGAGCCTCGACCGGACGCAGGCCTTTGCCAAGGCTGCCGCTTACCTGAGCGCCAACGGGTTGAACGTCGCGGGCTGGCCACGTTACTGCAACATCGAACCGGATGACGATTTGCACCGCTACCTCAACTTGGCGGCTACACCCGAAAGCGCTGCGGCCCGCGCGCAGGCGCGCCGTTATGTCGCGCCGCTGACAGTCAAGGTGCTCTTCCACAAAGGCGACAATACGCAAATTGCCGAAGTATTGCTGGGGCCGGCGGGCCAGCCGCTCGGCTTTCGCCGCACGCTCTGGCAAACCGGCAAACAACCAGACCTCGCGCCCGCCGCAGCCCAACAATTGGCCGAGGCGCATTTGCGCGCGCGTCCCGAAGCCGCTTTCGCCAATTTCAGCGCGGCGCCCAAGGTGCGCGAGATCGCCGACAAGGGCGACCTGACGCGCCGTTACACCTGGGCCTGGCAGGTCGCGGGGCTGGCGGAGTTGAATGCGCAAACGACCATCGCCGTGTTTGGCAAGCAGGTCATCGCCGAATTTATCGAAACCGACCTTGACCAAGCGTTCGCACGGCGCGTGTTGCATGCCGACCGCCCGCTCAGATTGTCCAGCATTATCGCCTTCTCGCTCGCCCTGACGCTGGCCGTCGTCTTCGGTATTTACCGCTTCGTCAAACGCGCGCGCCAAAAAGAGCTTTCCTACGCACGCATTTTCTTGATCACCGGTGTCCTGGCTGCCGTGCTTAACCTGTTTGTCTTCCTCACCGACACGGCGCTTTATCAGACAGCGCAATTGCCGGTCGCGGTGCCGGCCTGGGTGATCTACGTGACCTCCGGCATTATGTGGACGCTGGGGGCGCTCTTCATCGGGTTGGCCTATGGCAGCGGCGAGGGTGATTTGCGCGAGGCGTATCCGGGCAAGCTGACTTCGATTGACACCTTGATTCTGGGCAAATTGCTTGCGCGCAATGTGGGCCGCGCGGCGCTCTGGGGCTGCGCGTTGGGCGGTTGGCTGTGGCTCGCGTTTCAATTGGCCGGCCTGTGGTTTGCGCGGCAAGCCGGCGCGGGCGAGGCGCTGTTGCCCTTCACGGTCTATTACGCCGAATGGCCGGTCTTGCTGGTGCTCACCAGTTGGCACACCGACGTTGTGTTGCTCGCCGTCATCGGCTTGCTGTTGCCCTTGCCGTTTTTGCGGCGGCTGCTGCGGCCAACCGGACGCGTCAGGGGCTGGCTCAACCGGCTCGGCGAATACCTGCCCGCACATTTTCTGGCGGAAGACCGGATGGGCATCTGGGTCACCACACTGCTCGCGCTGTGGGCCTGGATCATTGCGCAATTGCCGCTGCAGGGCTTTCATCCCTGGACCGGCCTTTGGGTAATTGCCGCGCTCAAGGCCGCCGTGTTGCTGTTAGTCTTTTTCAAGTTCGACCTGCTGACGGCCGCCGTAGCCTTGGCCTTGCCCATCTTCCTGAAATTCACGCTGACCGCCTGGCTGCAGCCCGCCCCGGCGATTCACGAGGCCGGCGTGCTGGCGGCGCTGAGTGCGGCTGTCGTTTTGCCGGTGTTGTTTTATTGCGCCTTCAAAGGCCGCTGGTATCGTGACGAAGAGGTGCGCCCGGTCTATGCGCGCCTGCTGGCCGAACGCCTTTCGTTGCAGGCCGAGGTGTCAGCCGCGCGTGTGGCGCAAGAGCGCTTGTTGCCGCAACGCCTGCCCATTTCGCCCAACTTCACCGTGGCCGCGTCGTGCGTACCGGCGCGCGAGGTGGGCGGCGATTTTTATGATTTCTTCGAGGTCGGCCCGCACCAGATCGCCATGCTGGTGGCTGAAGGCGGCGGACGCGGTTTAGGTTCGGCGCTGTCCATCGCCTACGCCAAAGGCTTCCTGATGTCCAAAGTCGGCGGCCAGGCCAATTCCCAAAGAGGTGGCGACGATTCGCCCACCGAAGTGATGCGCGCCTTGCAGGAGCGGCTGGCGCAGATGCTGACGCACGACGACGCCATCGGGCTGGCCTATCTGGTGCTGGATACCAGCAACGGCGTGCTGCGTTATGCGCGCACCGGCAAGTTCCCGCAAGTTCTGCTGGGACGAGCCAAGAGTTCTGGCAAAACGCCGGTAGTCACGCCCGTGTCCGAACACGAAGTCAAATTCTCCACGCGCAACGCGGCCCAGCCGCCGATCAGCGTGATCGAAGGCCGCTCCGAAGTCGAAACCGGCGACCACCTCATCGTTTATACCGGCGGCCTCGTCGAGGTTTGGCAGAGCAGCAACCAGACGCCGGAAAGCGAATTTGCGCGCTTGCTGGCCCAGGCGGACGAAACGCATCAACTGCAAGCCGCCCTGGTCGAAAGCGTCAATCGTTGTTTCAAACTGGTGCGCAAACAGGAACTGAGCGACGACCTCACCGCCGTCGTTGTGCGCGTTGAACAGGTGGGCGTGCCGGTCGAAATGGGGCTGGCGGAGAAGCAGGCTGACTGAGCGCAGCGAATGTAAACAGTAGAGTAGGGGAGGGTTTCCGCCTCCCCCCTCGTCAAACCGGACGTGCAGATTTCCCGCATCCGGCTTTCCCGGCGGCCTTCGCCGGAGACTCTGCAGGTCACAGGTACTTCAAGCCCAAACGCCTGAAGAAGTCT
>JANOWX010000817.1:0-3766 GCA_031418175.1 Acidobacteriota bacterium
TCCCGGTTCGACGGCGGCGGCTAACAGCTCAATTACCTGGCGCGCGGCGGTTCCCACTTCCTGCCAATTCAACTGGTAACGTTGATGCTCTTTGAACCCCTGAACCAGTACCGGCTTCAGCACTCCGTTCTCAAACACAGCTTCTGTAACAGGCATAAACCACTCCTTTCTGCCAAACACATTTCAATGTTTGCGCGCCAGTTTCCCCCCAAACTTCTCTTCAAACAACCCCGTCCGCTCTTTCGCTTCCACACTCACGCCGCCTTCAGTAAAGCTTAAGCGCAACCGGTAGCCATTCGTACTCGACACTTCGTCATATTCCAACACGAAGGTTTGCCCGTCTTCCCACTGCCCGCTCACGGCGACCGGGGCGCCGAGCATGCCGTTGGGGGAAACGAGCGGCACGCCATTGCGCCCGACGGCGCGCGTTTAGGTCAGCGTCGCAGGGCCGCGCGCTTTGGCGGACAGCCCCATTGCGCCTGTTTCAACGCATAACCGAATTGCAGCTTCACGGTTGTTTGGGTGCTCGCCGCCGCGGCGTTCAGCGTCAGCGTGCGCAAGCCCAGCCAGTTCGGTTCAAGTTCGTAGCTCTGGCCCGAAATTGCCAGTTCCCGCGAAGAGGCCAACAACTGCGCTTCCGTTCGCGGCCTGGCAACATTGCTGAACGCCACTTGCAGTTGCGCCACGCCTGCCGCATTAGCCGGCTCAGCGTCACCGGCTTCCGCCCCTTGCCGGGGCGGTCTGGCTTGCGCCCTTGTACCGCAGGCTCATCACAGACAGCAAGCCGAATCACGTTCGTCAGCCTACGGACTGATCGTTCACCTACCGTTCACCACGCGCGCCTCGCGGCGACGCAGTTACGGCCGCTGACAGGCCGGAGAGCGCATACCTGAAGAGGAGTTTCACCTCTCTGGTTGCGCGCGCTTTCAGGCGCACGGTACGCAGCGCCTCCAGCGTGCGAGCGTGGCGGCAGACGGAACCATGACTTACGCAGAAGCACAAACAAACGTGGCGCAAAAGCATGGAGTTCAGGCTTCAGCCTGTGTGCGTGAACTCCCAGACAGGCTAAAGCCAGAACTCCATGCTCTTTTGCGTAAGTCCTAAGAACAATGCCGGAGGGTTTCTTGCAGCTTCAATCCGTTTGCTGCCAAGACCGCACGCTGGCAGCGCTGCGTATCCACGTCAACCTCAACGTCAACCTGCGCTGGCGTCTGGCACGCGAAGCCTATCGGCATGGCAACGGCAATCGGTTAAACTAGCGGCCGCGCGGAGCCCACGCTTGCGCTTCGACAATAATAGAACCAACTTAATCAGGAGGATGCCATGCGAATGCTCGTTGCCGCTTTTTGTTGCTCGCTGTTGCTGGCGTACAGCACATACACCCAAGCTCAGGAACACCAGGCTAGGCTTGCCGCCCCCCAGCAAACCAATGACGAAGAATTGAAATACGATGACGGCACGCCCGAAGGCTCGCCCGTCGGTTTGATCCCCAATCTGATTATCGTCAACCGGTGCACGCCCTCGCGCTATCCGGCGACGCTCAAGACCATCCGCGTCTATTTCCGCAACGTCACGCCGCAAAGCCCCGCCGGCCGCCAGATTCGCCTGGTTGCGTTTGCCCGCACGCCGAGTGGCATGGCCGCCGTCAACAATCCCACGCTGCTGGTCAATCAACTCGTCACGATTCCGCCGGTCAGCAACCAGGGCGAGTTCATTGACTTCAATATCCAGGCTGGCCCGACGATTACGGCGGGCGATTTCTTTGTCGGGTTTCAACAACCGGACACGAACAACGTGCCCTTTTTCTGGTTCGATCAGAACGAGCCGCTGCAAAATCGCGGGTTCGCTTCGCAGGACAACGGCGCGGCTTACATCCCGGACATTCGCTTGAGCCAGGGCGGGCCGCTGCTCAACTTCATGATTCGCGCCGTGGTCAGCGCGCCGGCTGTTGGGCCGCTGGCGACCGTCTCTGCCGCCAGCTATTCCGCCGAGAGCCTGGCGCCCGAAACCATCAGCGCGGCTTTTGGCGCGAATCTCGCTAGCGGCATTGCCGAAGCTACGTCATTGCCCTTGCCAACCACGCTGGGCGGCGTGTCGGTCAATGTGCGAGATAGCGCGGGTATGGATCGGCTCGCGGGGCTCTTTTTCGTTTCGCCGGGGCAGATCAACTTATTGATTCCCGCCGGGACGGCTCTTGGGCAAGCGACCATCTCCGTCACGAATGCGAACGGCATAGTAGCGAGCGGCCTGCTCAACATTACTGCTGTCGCGCCGGGCATATTTACGGCCAATGCCAATGGGCAGGGTGTCCCAACGAGGCTCTCGTTTTTGCGGGTCAACCCCGATGGCACGCAGACCTTTGTATTTGTGGCACAGTTTGACGCGGCGGCGGGGCTCTGGGTACCCCTGCCGTTTGAACTGGGGCCGGAAGGCGAGTTGGACTTTCTGATCCTCTTTGGCACCGGCCTGCGTGGGCGGAGCGCCCTGTCAGCCGCCACCTGTCAAATCGGCGGTGTCAATGTCCCTGTCCCCTTTGCCGGGGCAGTAGGTCAATTGGCGGGGTTTGATCAGGTCAACGTCGGACCGTTGCCACGCGCGCTGGCCGGACGGGGCGAGGTGGATGTGAGGTTGATGGTGGATGGGAAGAACGCGAATACGGTGCGGATCAATATCAGATAGATGGGGCTGGATCAAATAGACGGGGTGGGCCTAATTGGGCGCATCCAGTGGCGCAAGGTAGGACAGACTAAAGTCCGTCCTACCGTTTAACGCCCGCCATCAATGCCAAAAATCTCGCCGCTGATAAAGCCCGCTTCATCCGAAGCCAGAAACGCGATCAACTCGGCGACCTCTTCGGGCGTGCCCGCGCGGCGCAAGGGCGTTGATTCGATGATCTGTTGCAGGCGTTCGGGCCGCGAGAATTTGTCGTGAAAGGGCGTGAAGATCAGGCCCGGCGCGACCGCGTTGACCGTCACCTGATAAGGGCCGAGTTCGCGCGCCAGGCTTTTGGTCAGCGCGTTCAAGCCGGCTTTGGCGACTTCGTAAGGCAGCGTGCCATAAGCCTGCCCGTATGAGTTGCCCGCCGAGATCAAATCTGAGACGTTGATGATGCGGCCCTTTTGCTGTTTCTTGAAATGGGGCAGCGCGGCTTGGGTGCAAAGAAACGCGCCTTTCAGGTTGACGTCAATCACAGCGTCCCAAAGTTCGTCGGTGATCTCTTCGGTGCGCGCCAGCTTGACGGGCGAACCGGCGTTGTTGACCAGCACGTCCAGGCGTCCGAAGTTTTGCAGCGACTCTTCGATCAGCCGCGTGACCTGGCCACGCTCGGTCACGTCGGCCTTGACCAGCCAGGCATTGCGGCGCATCGCCTGAATCTCGTTGACGACTTCCGCCGCGCCACGTCCGTTGTTGAAATAGTTGACCACCACCGCCGCGCCGTTGCGCGCCAGGGCCAGCGCCGCCGCGCGTCCGATGCCTGCGCCCGCGCCCGTCACGACGGCCACCTTTCCACGAAAGTCGAATGTTGCTGCCATAGTTGAACCGCGTCTTCCCAGTTGTATGCAAAAATAAGAGGAGGCCGGAGTTTTCCAGCTTCCTCTCAATTTTGCAAACCTCGACAGGCTTTACCAGTAGAGTAGGGGAGGGTTTCCGCCTCCCCCCTCGTCAAACCGGACGTGCAGATTTCCCGCATCCGGCTTTCCCGGCGGCCTTCGCCGGAGACTCTGCAGGTCACAGGTACTTCAAGCCCAAACGCCTGAAGAAGTCT
>JANOWX010000818.1:0-3295 GCA_031418175.1 Acidobacteriota bacterium
AAAGCGGCGGCCTGTGCCGCCCGCACTCCAAAGACGCGGCGCGTCGAAATACGCAGAGGCGTCAGTTATTTTGCCAGGTAGTTCCGAGTTAACCAGTCACTGCTGCCGGTCAAAATCTGAAGCGTAGCCAGATTGTTTTCGGTACTGCCAGCCAAGGCGGTTAGCGCAACGGATGGAGTTGCGCTTGGTTTAGATAATCTCACCCGGCAATGCAAATGGGCGTGAGCGCAGATGGCTGTATGCTTTGAGCCGGCTGACTAATTGAATTTTGTCCCGTTTGGTTTGATGAGCGAACTCGCTGCCGGCTAATTTTCGGCGCAGCCCTAGTCTGGCCCAGCGTAACCGTCCCCATGCGTTGCCACGCAGGCTGATTACGCTAGGCCAGCAAGGGCGCGGCTTATGCTCGTAGACGAACCCGCGAAGTTCGTTACTACACACAGCACTTGTGCATCTTCCACGCTATCCCCAGATACACCGGCTGTCCCTCAAAAAGCCGCGCCCATTCAATGAACAGGCAAAGAACGCCTGGCCTTAACCCGCCGCCGAGAACACTGGCGGCGCGCCAGGCGCTGGGTATGCGCCCAGGCTAAGTTGGCGCATCGTTTCGCTGATCAACTCCAACTCTTCTGACTTGTCGAAAAAGTAATCGGCGCCGGCCGCCAAACAGCGTTCGCGATATTGCGGATAAGGGAAACTGGTCAAGATGATGACTTTCAGGCGCGCGCCGTCTTGCCGGATTTGCTGCAAGACCTCAATGCCACTCCCGCCCGGCATCCTTAAGTCCAGGATGAGGGCATCGGGCTTCAACGTCTGGACTAAGCGCCGCGCCGTCGCGCCGTCGGGCGCCGCGCCTGCCACTTCGATGCCTTCGATCGCCGACAAGAGCCGTGTGAGCCGCTCGCGCAGCAACTCAGAATCGTCAGCAATTAATACCTTTAAGCTCGTCTTGCACATAGAGGTTAGTTTCCCTGGCGGGCCGCTTGGCACGAGGCTGATTCTATGCCTGACAGGCAAGCCGCACGGCAATCGGAATCAGGTGGTATGGATCAACCGGTTTTTTCAGCAGCTACTGCGCGCCTGACCGTACCGCGCTTTGAAATGCAACAAGGTTACTCGCTTTGGCAAACAACAGCAGCGGAGTTGCCAAGTCAAAGTGCTTGCCACACTTTCAACTCCGCGTCTTTGCTTGCGCCTCTCGTCTTGCCGTGGCGGCGGCGTAGCTGACTTGATAACCGATTGAATGCGACTTGTCGGTCACCAGACGAAGCAACAGCCCCGGCTGACCGGCCAGCAAAACCAGCTTAAGGTCGTTTTTCATTTGTGCTTCACCCACGCTTACCGTCAGGCGCCTAAACCCGCTGCCCGGCAATCCGCTACCATGCATCGGGATTAATGCACGGTATATGCGAACTAGCCGGGCAGCGCTACTGCTTCGATCATCACCAGTCCCGAAAACGTGGGGAAAGATTCGGTTCTGACCTTAGCAAAATAACAGCATCAATAATCCGGCTGTATAGGACGACGGCTGAAAATTACAGTAGGTGTTTGTCTTATAACAGGCTGGGCCGGGCAGCGTTAGGTCAACAAGCAGGCCTGCTGAATGGCTCAGTCAAATTGCCTTGGCGGTCAATCAACAGTGCGGCAACAGTGCGGCAACAGTGCGGTAATGCGCTGGGCGGCGCGCTGCGAGGCATTGGCCGCGCCTAGTTTTTGGCGTACCTCGGCCAAATCAACGCGCCGTTGCTGCAAGCCTGCCGCATCATTGATCAACGCGGTAATCTCCGCCGCCAAACGCACCGCATTCAAATCGCTTTGCAACAACTCCGGCGCGATCTGCCGCCCGGCGATCAGATTTGGCATGCCCACGAAAGGCACATTGATCAGCGGGTGAAAGAGCCGCCAATTCAGTGGCGACGCGCGATAGACCACGATCAGCGGGGTGCCGATGATGGCTGTTTCCAGTGTGGCCGTGCCACTGGCGACCACGGCCACATCGGCGGCTGCGAGGGCGTTGTAAGTGTCGTGTTCGATCAACTGCACCGCCGCTTGTGCAGGCACTTCAGCCCGCGTCAAGGTGCGCGCCAGCGGCAAGACGAATTGAATCTGCGGTTGCGTTTGGCTGAGCGACTGCGCGGTTGCGAGCAAGGGCGGCAGGATGTATTTCAACTCCGAATGGCGGCTGCCCGGCAACAGCGCCACGATGGGCCGGGCCGGATCGAGTTGATAGCGCGCACAAAATTCTTCTTTTGTGGCCGTCACGCGCACGCTGTCGAGCAGCGGATGGCCGACGTAATCCACTTCGACGCCGTGGCGTTGGTAGTACTCCTGTTCAAACGGCAGGATGACCAGCATGCGCTCGACATCGCGTTTGATAGCGTGGATGCGGTAACCGCGCCAGGCCCAGATTTGCGGGCTGATGTAATAGACAATGCGCTGGCCGTCGCGTTTGAGCCGCCGCGCCAGCCGCAGATTGAACTCCGGCCAATCAATCAGGATCACCAACTGCGGCTGGCGCGCGCGCGCCGCGTCACGCAAGCGCCGAAAGACGCGCAGAAATTTAGGCAACGCCCGGGCGACTTCAAGCGCGCCCATAATCGCCACCTCGCGCGCATCCACCAGCGTTTCGACACCTGCCGCGCGCATTTCGTCGCCACCCGCGCCAAAGAATTCCCACTGCACCTCGGGCCGTTCCGCGCGCAAGGCCGCCGCCAGCTTCGCGCCGTGTTTGTCGCCCGAAGCTTCACCGGCGACCAGCATAATGCGGATGCCATTGTGATTGGATGGCGGATGGCGGATGGCGGATTCTGCTTCCCGCAAGTTCATAACTTGCCCCAGAGCATCAGCGCGCCGATCAAAAGAAAGGCGAGCGCCGCGGCTTTGTGCAGGTATTCGGCGTTGATGTAATTCGCCAACACGCTGCCCGCCGCCACGCCCAGCAAAGAGACGGCGGTCAACGCGAGCGAAGCGCCGATAAAGACGGCCACCGGTTTGCGTGTTTGCGCTGCGAGCGTAATCGCCGCCAATTGCGTCTTGTCGCCCAACTCGGCCAGGAAGATTGCGCCGAACGTCGTCAGAAAAACTTTCCAGTCCATCGCTTCAACTCCCGGACTTCAGCAGAAAATTCATAAAGCGTGGTGCGGGTTCTTTACCCACACCACACTACCGAATGCGTGGCTGGTGCGGGTAAAGAACCCATGTGCGCCAGGTTAAGCCTAAGTCCTTTGAAATCAGTGCTATGTTATTGGCCCGCCAAGCGTTGCATCTGCTTGCTAGGTGGCTCAAAGCCGCTGAAACC
>JANOWX010000819.1:0-6772 GCA_031418175.1 Acidobacteriota bacterium
TGAACAGTGAACAGTGAACAGTGAACAGTGAACAGTGAACAGTGAACAGTGAACAGTGAACAGTGAACAGTGAACAGTGAACAGTGAACAGTGAACAGTGAACAGTGAACAGTGAACAGTGAACAGGAGGATGCAGTGAGAGCTACGGCGACACATTTACGAGCGCTTCCGGGCACGCCACCGCCGCCCGCGCGCGCTTCGCTGGAGAGTCTTTTCAGCGAACATTACGACCGCGTATTCCGCGCGGCCTATCGCGTGACGGGCAGTGTGGTGGATGCCGAGGACGTTTTACAGACGGTCTTTTACCGGTTGGCCAAACGGGGCGAAGAGTTGAATCTCGAACCCAATCCGGCCAGCTATCTGCACCGCGCGGCGGTCAACGCGGCGCTGGACTTGTTGCGGCAACGCGGGCGGGCCTCAGCGGTCGCGCTCGACGATGTCGCGCCGGAGCTATTGCCCAGCGGTTCGCCCAGTCCCGCCGCGTTGCAGGAAGAGCGCGAGTTGCGCAGGGCCGTGCGCAAGGCGGTCGGCAAACTGGGCGATAATCAGGCCGAGATGTTCGTGCTGCGTTATTTCGAGGGCTTTGATAATCAAGAGATCGCGGCGCGTATGGGCACTTCGCCGATGGTTGTGGCAGTGCTGCTGCACCGGGCGCGGGCGCGGGTCAAAAAAGAGTTGGGAGTTTATTTAGACGCATAGTCGGAGGGAGAAATTTTTATGAATAACCGAAAGCTGAATGAATTGTTCGATGATGTGACAGCGGGCATCCGCAACGAAAAGCTGGCTGACACGACGGTCAAGGCGGCGGCGGAACGCGTGCAAACACGCCTAGGCCATGAACAGGCGGCGGCCCAGGCCGGTGTCGCGATGGTCGAGCACCTGCGCGGCTGCGACGATTTCCAAGGCTTGATTCCGGCCTACCTGGGCGGCTTCCTGAGCAGTGCCCGCACGATGCTGCTGGAAGATCACACGCGCGAATGCGTGCCTTGCCGCAAGGCGCTGAAAGAAGCGCGGCACGGCGTGAAAGCCCAGGCGGCCTATAAAGAAGCCACACCGCGCTTCAACTGGTTCCAAATGCCAGCCCAAACGCCAATGATGAAATGGGCGCTGGCGGCGGCGGTCGTGCTGGGCTTCGGCGTGTTTGCCTGGCCCTTGGTTTCGCAGATGCTGCCGGGCGGCGCGTTGACCGCGACGGTCGAAGCGGCCAGCGGCCCGGTCTATCGCGTAGCCGAAAATCAAACACGCGCGCTCAAAGCGGGCGAACAGTTGTCGCGCGGCGAACGCTTGCGCACGGCCAAAGAGGCGGGCGCGGTCGTCAAGCTCAGCGACGGTTCGCTGATCGAAACGCGCGAACGGTCGGAATTCGCGGTCAATCAAACAGCCAGCGGCATCACCATCAATCTCGAACGCGGCGCAATCATCGTCCAAGCCGCCAAGCAGGGCGGCAAGAAACTGTATGTCGCCACGAATGACAGTCTGGTGGCAGTGACGGGCACGACCTTTGCGGTCAACAGCGGCACCAAAGGTTCGCGCATCTCTGTCGTCGAAGGCGAAGTGCAGGTGGATCGCGCCGGTCAAAAAACCGTGCTGCATCCCGGTGAACAACTCGCCACGCACACGAGCATCGCGCCCGTGCCGGTCAAAGACGAAGTCGCGTGGAGCCGCGATGCCGCGCGCTATCAACAGACGCTGGCCGCAGTCAAACGCGAGATTGACGCCAAGGTCGCCATGCCGGGCAATCGCTATTCGACGCGGCTGCTCGACCTGATGCCCGCAGGCACGGTCTTTTATGCGGCGATTCCCAACCTGAGCCAGACGCTGGCCCAGGCCAACAGCATCCTGCAACAGAACATCGAGACCAACCCCGAATTGCGCGCCTGGTACGACGAGCAGCAAGGCAAGGACGGCAAGAAGAAAAACAACCTGAATGATGTGGTCGCCAAACTCACCGAGTTCGGCCAATTCATCGGGCAGGAGATTGCCGTCGGCGGCGCAAAAGACGCCGTGCTGGCGCTGGCCGAAGTGAAAGACCCGAATGGCTTCCGCGCTTTCCTGCAACAGCAGTTGGCGAATGTCGAAGGCGGCCAAGACCACGTGCTGTTGGTTGACGATCCGCTCGCGGCGAACTTGCCTGCCAAGCGCAGCGACGGCGGCAAAAACGACCACCTGTTAATCTGGCTCAATAACGATGTGGTGGCGGCTTCGACTGAATTGGCGGCGCTGCAAACGGTGGCGGCGAGCGCGAAAGGCGCGGTGGCGAACCGCTTCAACGCGACGCCCTTCCACGCGCGGCTGGCTGATGTTTACCGCGAAGGCGCGGGCCTGGTGATCGGCGCCGATCTGGGGCAATTGATTGGCCGTGAGATGGCGAAAGATCAGCAACAAGGGAACGGCAAAGACGTCGCCTTGTTGAATCAACTTGGTGTCAATCGCATGCAGCATTTCATCGCCGAACTGAAAGAGGTGAACGGCCAGCCGCAGAACCGCGCGGTTGTGACCTTTGACAGCGCCAACGGCGCGCCGCAACACGGCTTGGCTTCGTGGCTAGCGCAACCGGGGCCGATGGGCGCGTTGCAATTCATCTCGCCCGACGCCAACGTGGTCGCGGCCTTTGTCGTCGAGAACCCGACGGCGATGTATGACGATCTGATGAACACCCTACAGACTGCTGATGCCGCTGCCTGGCAGGAATTCAGCAACCTGCAAACGCAACACGGCATCAACTTGCGCGACGATTTTGCGGCCAAGCTCGGCGGCGAATTCGCGGTGGCGGTGGATGGGCCGGTGCTGCCGACGCCTTCGTGGAAAGTGGTCTTTGAGGTCAACGATCCCGCCGGTTTGCAGCAAAACATCGAACGCGCCGTGATCGAGTTGAATAACGAACTTGCTGCCAAAGGCAAACCGCAACTCGCGTGGGAGAACGCGCAAAGCGGCGACCGCACTTTCTACCGTTTGAAACCCGCGACGGGCATGGGCGAAGTGAATTACGCCTACGCTTACGGCTTCCTGATCGCCGCGCCCAGCCGCGCGCTGGTCGAGAACGCGCTCAAGTACCGCGAGTCTGGCTACACGCTGCCGCAATCGGCGAAGTTCAAAGCGGCGCTGCCGGCGGACAAGCAAGCCAACTTCTCGGCGCTGGTTTTCTATAACGTCAGCTCCATCATCGCCCCGTTGGCGAAACGCGCGGGTATGGTCGAAGGCGCGTCGAAAGAGCACCAGAACATGTTGCAAAAGCTGGCCGCCGATAAAGCGGGTCTGGCCTATGTTTACTCCTTCGGTGATCGAATGGTCTTGTCGCTGAACACTGAAGACGGGCCGGTCGGCTTAACGCCGTCGAGCCTGTTGGGGATGGATGGCGGTGTTGGGTTGCGGCAAATTTTTCAGGGCCTCGGTCACTAAACCGCAAGGCCGTTAAAAACTGAGCGGAGGTGCACATGGGTTGCACCTCCGCTCAGTCACGTTTCGGACAAGTTTCATTCGCAGGCGGTGAACGATGCTTCGCAGCAAGCAGAAAAGAAAAATTATCTTTGTGTTAGCAACGTGCTGCTGGCTGGCGGCGTGTGGCAACAATCACTCGTTCAACTCGGCGGCCTGGTTGAAAGGCGATGCGCGGGCGCGCGGCCGTATGTGCGAAGACCTGGTAAAGCGCAAAGTCCTGCTCGGCCAAAGCGTGGAGGAAGCCAAACGCTTGCTCGGCCCGCCGGATGAGGATTATGGCAAAGCGCTCGCTTACCAGATTGATTTGGGCTGGCCGTTTAAGGACCCCAAGCATTACGGGCTGCAAGTACACCTCGACGAGAACCGCAGTGTGCGCGAAGTGAAAATCGTTGACTAAACCCACACCCCTGTCGCACTTTCTATCGAGCAACAAAAACGCCAATCGGCAGAAACTTCCCACTGCCGGTTGGCGTAACTGTTTCTGCAATTCACACTACTCGATTCGGGAGGATCAAAATGAAAAAGACCGCGTATTTATTGGGCGCCGCCGCCTTGGGCTTGAGCTTGTTCGTGACGAGTGGCTGTCACGGCAACCGTCGTGAACGGGTCGAAGCCAAGAATAAAGAACTCAATGCGACTGGCGGCGAGCAGGCATTCACTTCCAAACAGGAAGTGCGCCAGAGTTACAAACTCACTGCCGGAAGCAAGGTAGAGGTTTCGGGCATCAATGGTTTGTTGCAGATCGAAACGTCCGACACCGACACCGCCGAAATTTACATTATCCGTTCGGCGCGCAACGAAGAGGATTTCAACGAACGCAAGCTCATCCTCGAACAGAAAGGCGACAGCCTGATCGTGCGTGTGCGCAATAACCGCGAACGCAGCTTTTGGGCGTTTCTCGGTTCCCGCCACGATGAACGGCAGCACGCTTACCTCAAACTGCCGCGCCAGATTGACCTGGATGTCAGCGGCATCAACGGCAAAACAGACATCGGCGAGATCGGCGGGCGCGTTGAATTGAGCGGCCTGAACGGCCCCGTCAAAGTGGCGCGCGCCACCGGCGGTTTCGATCTGTCAGGTGTGAACGGCAATATCGAAGCCACGCTCGCCCAACTCACCAAAGGCGTAGACATCAGCGGCGTCAACGGCAGCATTGACCTGCGCTTCGCCGGCGAAGTGAACGCCGACATCGAAGTCCACGGCGTCAACGGCCAGATCAATCCTGAATTGCCGAACCTCTCGGTCAAAGAACAAAAACGCGGCCGCCTGGAAGCGCGCATCGGCAAGGGTGGCGTTTCGATTGACGTGAGCGGCGTGAACGGCAATATTCATTTCTTACCGGCGGCGGGCGCGCAAACAACCAAGACGACGGGCGGCAGCGACGCTACGGCAACCAAGTAGCCCTCACGCACAGTTTTTGACGCGCAGCGTCTTTGGAGTGCGCGCGGCACAGGCCGCCGCTTTGGTAGTCGTTTGGTCGTTGCAGCAAGTGATAGCAAAGGCGCGACGGCTTTCGATTGTTCGGGTACAGTAAAAGGCCAAAGGGATACCAAAGCGGCGGCCTGTGCCGCGCGCACTCCAAAGGCTTCGCCAAACGAGAACCGCAAATGAACCCAATTATCGAACTTGACGGCTTGCGCATTGAATTCGGCAAGCGGCGCATCCTGCACGATCTACGTGGTGAATTGCGCGGGCGTTGCATCGGCCTGCTCGGCCCCAACGGCGCGGGCAAGACGACGCTGATTCACACGCTGCTCGGGTTCTATCAACCTGACGCGGGCACGGCGCGGCTGTTCGGCCACGACATTCGCACGCAGGCCAAACAGGTGCGCGCGTTGATCGGCTATATGCCCGAACGCGATTCGTTCATCGCCAACATGAACTGCGTGCATTTCGTGCGGCTGATGGCGGAACTGTCGGGCCTGCCGCGCGAGGCCGCGTTGGAGCGCGCGCACGAGGCGCTGTTTTATGTCGGCCTGGGCGAAGCGCGCTATCGTGAATTGGGCGGCTATTCGCTAGGGATGAAGCAACTGGCGAAGCTGGCGCAGGCGATTGTGCACGGGCCGCGCTTGATCTTTTTGGACGAACCGACGAATGGACTCGATCCGCCCGCGCGCAAACGCATGCTCGAACTCATCCGCGAAATCCGCGATTCGGGCCGGGCGCACATTCTGCTTTCGTCGCACCTGCTGCGCGATGTCGAAGAGTGTTGCGACGAGATTTTGATCCTCAAAGACGGGCGCATCGCCGCGCAATGCGATCTCGAAGCCGAGCGCAAGGCCAACCGCAAATTCATCGAAATGGAAACGCGCGGCGCGACTGACCGCTTTGCTGCTGCTGTTGAAGCGCTCGGTTGCGAATATGCGCAGAGCGGGCCGGAGCGCTTGAAGGTCGTGTTGAACGAGCAGATGGAGATTCGGGATTTGTACGCGCTGGCGGCGCAAAGCGGCACGCAGATTCGCCGCCTGAATTTCAAACGCGATTCGCTGGAAGACATTTTTTTGAAGGCGATGGAATAACAGTGACTATGCGGCTGTGGTGCTTGATAGCGGTGTTGTTGTGTTTGGTGGTTGGCGTACTGGCGCAAACAAAACCTGCGCCCGCCAAGCCCGATGACAACGTGATCCGCCTGACCACCGATCTGGTCGTGGTGGACACACAGGTCACGGGCCAAGCCAACGGCAAGATCATCGGCGGCTTGAAAGCCGAAGATTTCATCGTCGAAGAAGAGGGCGTCAAGCAGGAGATCAGTTTTTTCACGCAAGACAGGCTGCCGCTTTCGGTAGTGTTGCTCTTTGATTTGACCGATACAGTGCAGCCGGTTTTGAAAGAACTAGCCAAAGGCGCAATGACCGCTTTGCAGCATTTCAAGCCGGAAGACGAATTGGCGGTGCTGGTTTACTCGAACAAGGTGCAGGTACTGGAAGGCTTCACGCACAAACGCGAGCCGATTGTGGCGGCCATCGAAACGGCGGCCACGCTGGCTGCGCCGCAGCAATTGGCGCTCTTCAACGAAGCGCTTTTTCAGACGGCGGAGCATTTACAAACGAACGCCGCGCCGCGCACGCGCCGCGTGATTTTGTGGCTGACCGACAATTTGCCGAACCGGCCGCCCAAGAGCGCGCACACCGAAGACGAGGCCTTTGCGCAACTCTTCGAGCACGACATCGCGGTCTTCGGCCTGATGCTGCAGAGCGCGGCAGGCAAGGTGATTGATTTCTTCGACCAGTTTTCGTTGTGGGGGAAGAAACACGCGGGCGACATTTTCAAGTATGCCGAACGCACCGGCGGCGAGGTCATCAAGGCCGAAAAGGAAAACGTAGACCAGCGGCTG
>JANOWX010000820.1:0-3735 GCA_031418175.1 Acidobacteriota bacterium
GCGGCTACTTTTTCTTATTGCGTATTGGGTATTGCGGTGTGGGGATTTTGGTGGGCGTTTGGCTTCGCCTTTTACTTCATTCCGAATTCCGCATTCCGCATTCCGCATTCCGCATTCCGCATTCCAGTTATGCCTGTCAATCCCAACCTGCCCATCATTGATGCCTGGGCGCAGCCGTTGCGCCACGAAGCCCACGAAAAGATGCCTGAAGTTACGCGACTCTTTCGGCAATCCGGGTCCGCGCATTTGCTGAACACCACGCTGACGCCGGAACAGACCGTCGCCTTGATGGATGCGGCGGGTATTCAGATGTTGCTGCTCTCGGCCTGGCATCGCCCCGGCCAATGGGTGACGCACAACGATGTCATCGCCGAATTCGTCCGTCAGTTCCCCGACCGCTTCGCAGGCGTCGCCGCCGTCAATCTGGAAAAACCCGTCGCGGCCGTGCGCGAATTGGAACGCGCGGTGAAAGAGTTGGGCTTCAAAGCGCTACGCATCGTGCCCTGGCTGTGGCAGCGTCCGCCCAACGACAAATTTTACTTTCCGCTCTACGTCAAATGCATCAAGTTGGACATTCCGTTCTGCACACAGGTCGGCCACACGGGCCCGCTGCTGCCATCGGAAACCGGGCGGCCCGTGCCCTATCTGGACGAGGTCGCGCTCGTCTTCCCCGAACTTAAAATCGTAGCCGGGCACATCGGCTTCCCCTGGACGGACGAGATGATCGGCGTCGCGTGGAAACACGAGAACGTCTTCATTGACACCTCGGCGTATTTGCCGCGCTACTATCCGCCGCAGTTGCTGCATTACCTGAAAACCTATGGGCAGGACAAGGTGCTGTTCGGCACGAACTTCCCGCAGTTGCCGTTGGAAAAATGCGTGCAGCAGGTGAATGAACTTGCGTTGCCGGAAGCGGTGCGGGCAAAATTTCTTTCTCGCAATGCGCAGCGCGTGTTCAAACTCGCGGATGATTGAAGGAGAACCGCAATGGCCTTTGATATTCACCAGCTCGACGAGCTGGACGACTTCGATGAAGAGGTCTTCTATCCCTACCACGACGAACTGCTCGAGCTTTTCCACGCCTCGCCCGAAGGCCAGGCCTTCGAGCAAACGCATCCCAGCATGGGCTTCTGGGCGCACGCCCTGATCGAGTATGGCTACAACTACACCGGCGCCACGCTGACCGTGATGGACGCGGGTCACGTGGACGAACTGCTCACTGACATCTTCCCCCGCAAAGTATCGCTGAGCGCGCCGGAAGACGCCGATGACGCCTTGCCGGAGTTGATCGCTTTTTGGGAATACCTGCGGCGCGAATACAAGCTGGCGAACGCGGACGAAGTGCTGGACAGCCTGCGCGCGCTGAAACCGGCGCAGTTCCGCGCGTGGATGAACGATTCGTCGCGCTTCGGCATGGCGAAATCCTTTTTTGCCATGGGCCAGCAAGGCGGCTTCGATATGTCCACCGAAGAAGGCAACGCGGCGTTCATGCAGCAGTACAACGCCAATCTGGCGCGCCCCACGACTACGCCTTCCATGTTGGATTTGCTGAGCGCCGGTTTGCAACAATCGGCGTTGGACGGCCTGGGATTGGAGCCGGTGGGCCGCAACAAGAAGGATGCAGCCAAAGCCAAACACTTGCGCAAGATCGCCAGAGCTTCGCGCAAAAAGAACCGCAAGCGGAAATAGCAGGCCAACACGATGCGCCCAAAAGACTGGCGACAGGCTGGCTTAACGCGCCGCTGGTCGCCAGTCTGGTGGCTCGCTTGACGGCAAAGGCTTACCTGATGCTGACGCGCACAGCGTTGGCGGCCACGCCATCCACACTCAGTACCAATTCAACCTCGCCGCGTCCGCTCAAGGCGCGCGGCACCAATACGTTCAGTTGATCCAAGCCGACCAACCCACCCTGCGCTCCGGCAAAGTTCACCGCGCCGTCCAACCCACCAATGCGCACGCTCACCGCAGTCAAGTCGCGGCGGTTACGGAAGCCCGTGCCGAAGAGCACCAGAAAGACTTGCTCCTGCGGATTGCTCACGTCGAGGGGCACGGCGACAAAGCGGTTTTGTGAGGCGTCGAAGCGCGCTACCGGCTCGGATATCTGTGTCCCATCGGCTTTGACGCGCAACGCTACTGCTGCGGGTACGCCTTGGCCGTTGGCATTGGCCGCAAACAAGCCGGGTGCGATGGCCGCGATGTTCACTTTGCCGATAGAAACGGTTTGATCGCTGCTGGTGACAGTGATGGTGGCCTGTCCCGGCGCTGTGCCCGCTGGGACGAGGTAATTCACTTGTGTAGGCGAGGTAAAGAAAAGCGGTGCGTTACGGGCGTTGCCAGCGCCATCACGCACGCTCACGGTCGTGCCGCCCAACGTCGTCGGCAGCGGCACGCTCGCGGCGGCTTGCTGTCGCGTAGCCAAGTTCGCGCCAAAGGCCGCCACGATGGCGTCTGCCGCCAACGCCTCGCTTTTGTAGCTAGCCGCCGAAACCGAGGCCACGGTTCTGGTCAACGTAACGGTAGCGGCTGTCCAATTAGCGTTTAACGAATTGGCCGCAGCGTCTACGATCTCGCGCGCCACCGGCTGGTCGCCCAGCGTCACCGCCGCCGTTCCGCCATTGCCGTTGCTCAACGCAACGAAGGTGACAATCAGCAACTGTTTGGTTCCGGCGACAAAGACCTGATTAGTAGGCAAAGCCAGCGCGATGCCTATGCGACCGTTGGCAGCCTGATTGGTGTTGACGTTGGGCGTAGCCCCGCTCGCGCCGCTGCCCAAGCTGGCTGAAACGAAGCGCAACTGCGCCGCATCGAAATTCACGCTGAAGCCCAAAGCGTTCTCATTGCCTTGCGCGTCTATCTCAATCACCAGCGTTCCGTTTTGACCGCGCTCCAAACTCGCACTCATCGCACGGATGGCGCGCGTGGCTTGTTGTGGTTCGGTTGCGAAGGCAAGGCCATCTACGGATAAGGCAACATTGACTTCGCCACACCCGCTAAGTCCAGCAGCATTTCAAACGGATAGTGCAAATTCCGAATGGTCGGTTAGCCAAAGCATACGTCAGGTTTGAGCGTGATTCGTTGTGAGAGTGCTTTTTCTATACGGCGAAACGCAGCGCAAGCTAACGTGATTTCACCGCAATTTGCCCGCACGGTCTTGCCTTCTCCGCAAGGCGGGACTACTCTGCGCGCGTCTTCCAGCAAGTTTTCAGCGGTACCCTGACAGGTTTGATCCGTAGCTTTGAGCCAACAACAAATGACCAAATCGTGAGGTGTGTATGCAAGAAATCGCCAATGACAATCAACATGCTGACCAAGGTTCTATTCGGCTGTTCTTTATCGACGAGCGAACTGGAAATCCAGTCGCTGGTGTGGTTGTTAGCCTTTTCGTAGATTCCCCCCGAAACCAGGAGCAGCATCTTGCAACTCTGCAAACAGATCAGGCTGGTTATGTCTCTTTCAAGTTTGATCTTTCGATTGTGACTGCCAATTCGCAACTAAAGGTTACACACTCGGCTTCGCGAGGTGACGAATTGGTCTTTAAAGTGGCCGATTTGTTAGCAGGCAATGATACGCATAGAATTCGGTTCGATGCTTCGGACTCGACTTTATCCAATTTAGGTCTTTGAAAAAGAAACGGCAGGCCGCATAAGTAACCGGAAATTTCTTCGCTAAAAGAGGACTTCCGATGCAAACGCTGCCTGCCGAACTGTTGAACCTGATTGTAGTTTTCCAGCCGCT
>JANOWX010000821.1:0-2497 GCA_031418175.1 Acidobacteriota bacterium
TCGCCATCAACGTCCGCGACTGTTGGCGCACCACCACGACCACTCGGGATTGACACTGGCCCCCACTTAATCTGTCCAGTGTGTTCCAGTAAATACACGCTGCCAATATCACGCCGAACAAGGACGACTTCAGGGAATGGGTCTGCGTCAAAGTTCCCCACGGCTGCTAGACCATCGCCCGTACCGCCCCATAAAAGCGTGCCATCTGACTTGTAGGCATTTCCTCCCGAAATTACCTCCAGGCTGCCGTCCAAATCCAGATCGGCAACAATTGAAAATGCGTTGCCAAAAAGCCCACTCCCGCTCGCCTGCCAACGCAGCGTGCCATCGTTATTGAAAACGGTGGCGCCACAAACGATCTCTGGCACTCCATCTCGGTCTAAATCTGTAATGGCGTTGGTGTTGACTATCGGAACGCTTGCGCTCCACTTGAATGTCCCATCATGTTCAAACGCGATCGGAGCATTGTTTGATTTCCTCATCGCCACGACCTCCGGCCTGCCGTCGTTATCAATGTCGCCAACAGCAACACCGGCATCGAACACCACTTCATAAGCAGGGTCGGAGACAGTCCACAACTCGCTTCCATCTGCGCCGCTGATAGCTCTGAGCCTGTCGCCCTGCCCATACGTGGCAAAGACAATATCAGGTATCTGGTCGTTGTTAAGGTCAATCACTGCAGGTGTCATTCTGACGTTGTTTGAACCGGGGCTAACGGTGAACGTTTCTTTCCGCCATTTCACCACCGGATTCAATGGCACAGTAGGAACCAGCGAAGTTCCCGACAACAGTTGCAGTTGATGCGGAATGGAATGCCCGACATTGCTGTACTGCCCCGCATCAAAATCGCTATTCAACGTGTAAATGCGGCTGGCCAACTGGCTGACCACAAAAACCGTCACCTCATCATTGCGGCTCAACTGCGAATCGCTGGCCGCCAAGCGCAAGACATAGCTGCCCTGCGCGCTGAACGTCGCCGTCGTCGCGGGCGTGCTGGCATTGGCAAACGTCACCGTGCCGGGGCCGCTCACTTTCGTCCACGTCGTGGTGAGCGTGCCGCCGAAAGGCAAGCCATCATCCTGCGCCGTGCCGTTGAGCGTAGCGCCCGCCGCCAGAATCACGGTTTGATCGGGCCCGGCGTTGACCAGCGGCGGCGAGTTCGGGATTTCGACGAACAGGCGATAGGTCTGCGTGGCAAAGCGTCCGCGCGAATCGGTGACGCGCAGGGTCACGTTCTGATAGCCCGCGCCGGCAAAGGTCGGCGTCCATTGCAACAAGCCGTTCGCGGGATTGATCGTCAGCCCGCGCAAGGCTTCCACCGGCGGCGCGGGCAGCGACCAGGTCAGCGTATCAGCGGCGTTCGGGTCGCGCGCGTTGGCGGCGTAACTGTACGGCGTGTTGGCGACGACGCGCGTCACCGGCGCGGAAAGGATTGTCGGCGGCACGTCATTGCGGTTGTCCTGACTGGTCGGCGTGGCGCTCATCTCAGTGCCGTCGCCCGACTCGACGCCGCTCGCGTTCACCCAGCGCACCGTGTAGTAGTACGTCGTATCGTTCTTCAAACCCGCATCGGCGAAGTTGGCGCGCGGATGGTTTGGCTTGATGAGTTGCGGCGCACCGTTGGCCGTGCGGCGGTAGACGTTGTAACCCGTCGCGCCCGCAATCGGCGACCAGCGCAAATCAACCGCGCTGTCTTTGAAGCGCGCGAGCAAATCGTCCACCAGCGTGAATGGCCCGATGCCGAGCGCGATGTTGGCCATCGCCTTGTTATTCGCTTCGTTGCCCTCGTTGACCGTGCCCACACCTTTGCCATCGTAATCGGCGATGACGGTGATGGGATGCAGCCCCGTCGGTGGATTGTTCCAGACGACTTTGACGTCTTCGTATTCGCCAGGCTGCAACGCTCTGGTGGTTTGCGTAGTGCCGATCAACGTGCCACCCGCCGCCGGATCGCCGCGGTAGAAGCTGACTCTGACGCCGGTGGGCGCGGACAGGCCGCCGCCGTTGCCGAGGCGGGCGGTGAGTTCGGATGAGGTTGGGAATAACGCGTCGTTTTTTCGGATGAAGGATGCAGTCAGGTCAGGAGAAGAAATCACATTATCATGAGCAGCAAAAACCCCTTGTCCCTGATTTAGTTGAATGATTCGGGTGCCAGGATTGGTTGCAAGATCAAAGATTGATTGACCGTTACCGCAAAAAAGCGAGGTTATCCCTGCAAAAATAGGATGTGTGCTTGTGATTGGTGTAGAGGTAAAGCCATTGTAGCCATTGAATTCAAATCTAAGACCGATGTATCCCAGAAATGTTACCCAACCCGCCGCCTCTTCTGATACTACTGGCCCTACGCCACCGGATAAATAGACATTCCCGCCAGCCCTTACATAGTCTATGAGCACTGTGTTATTCAAAAACACAGAAGGGCTTCGGCGCTTGGTAACAAACACTGCATCGAAGGACTGCAACTCTTGCGCGGTCCAGTCAGTTCGTGCTGACACAG
>JANOWX010000822.1:0-5917 GCA_031418175.1 Acidobacteriota bacterium
AGTCCGCATCCCTGCTTCGACAATGTCGCGATTGTGACAGGAACAGCCGTGGTAAAACTTCGCATTCAGATCGTGGAACCGCCGGTTCCGCGTACCGATGCTGATGAAATCGGTATAAGCGAGGAAGAATTGCCGCGCCTCCTGCGCGCTGCAAAAGACGCAATTCAACATCACCTTCACCTGCTCCACCGGATCGCTCACCGCCGCAATCGCCGCGTGCATACGTGCATGAATGTGTTCGACCATCCATTCCAGCGCGCCCAGGAACAAGTCCTCTTTGGTGGCGAAGTAATAAAGAGTCGCCCCTTTGCTTACGCCTGCACGCTTGGCTATGTCCTGCAAAGTGACCGCCGAATAACCTTTCTCGGCCACTTCCAGATAAGTCGCTTTGATCAACTCCTCGCGGCGCTGATCTTCATATTCCTGCACGAATTGCTTCGCTGCCATAGTTTCTTCTCAATTTGGCCGCTCAACTTTGTATCAATTCTTGGTTGACCGACCGGTCAGCTTATACGCCCGAAGCCGCGAAACTGTCAACCGGTTTTTTTGCAAAGGGGAAAATTCTGGGCAAGTTTCACGTACCGGACAACAGATCGCACACCTGGCAAAGGAATCCGGACAAAGGAATGCATTCAATTGACTGGAGTTATTATTCCTTAGCCTTGATTCCCTTGCCTGCGAACAATTGCCAGCCTAGCGCCCCCACCGCAATCGTCAGGAGCGAGGCGGTCGAAGCCAGCGGTTGCCAGATCAAGCCGTAAACCACCATCGCCGCGCTCACCGTCACATACAGGGCGGGAATGAAGGGATAGCCGCGATTCAACGCCGCCAGTTGTTGCCAGCCCGCGCGCCGCCGAAAGCGAAAGACCGAGGCCACGGCCAGCGCCGTAAACGTCGTCAGGCTGAAGCCGATGTACAAAACCAATTGCGGAAACGAAGTGAAGGTCATGGCAATCGCGCACAGCCCCTGGCAAACAATCGCAATCACCGGCGTCTGCCAGCGCGGATGCAAGCGTGCCGCCGCCGGGAGAAAAGCGCCTTCGCGCGCCATCGCAAAATAGACGCGCGGCCCGATGGTCACCATCGCATTCACCGTCGAGATAATCGCGACCGCCATCAGCGCCGCAAACACAGTGCCCGCGCGCGTGCCGAACAAATTCGCCGCCGCCAGCGAACCGACGCTGATGACGCCCTTCATTGCATCCAGCGGGACGGCGTAAATGAAAACCAGATTGAGCGCGAGATAAAGCAGCAACACCAGCCCCGTCCCCACCGCCAAGGCGCGCGGCAAAGTGCGTTGCGGGTCACGAATCTCTTCGGCCACATAAGTCGCCGCATTCCAGCCGCTGTAACTGACCATCACCCACAGCAAACTGATGACGAATTGAATCGGCAATGAATACGGCGAGGTGCGCGCGGTCGCCTGTCCGAAATGCGCCCAACTGCCCTGCCCTACCAGCAGCGCCAATACGACAAAGGCGATGATCACGACGAGCTTCGTGCCGGTCAGAAAATTCTGCACGCGCGCCACGCGGCGAATGCCGAAGCAGTTCAGCAGCGTGCACAACGCAATCAAGCCCGCCGCCAGCAATTGCACACCGCCGATGCGAAACGTGAACGCGCCCGTGCCGAATCCCTGGCCCTGCCGCAACGCGGGCACAAAGGTCGCGGTGTAATCGGCAAAGGCAATCGCCGCCGCCGCAATCGGCGCCGAAAAGCCCGCGAAGAAGGAAATCCAGCCGCTGATAAAGCCCCAGCCTTGTCCATATGCTTCGGTCAAATAGACGTATTCGCCGCCCGACCGCGGGAAGTTCATCCCCAGTTCGGCATAGGTCAGCGCGCCGCAAAAGGCGCCGATGCCGCCGATCAACCACGCCAGCAGAATCCATTTGGCTGAACCCAAGTCGCCCGCCATAAACCCGGTCGTCGCAAAAATTCCGGTGCCGATCATGTTCGAGACAACCAACGCCGTGGCGCTGTAAAACCCGAGTTGCCGCGCGAGACCTGTCATGCTTTGCTCCTCTTTTTCAGGATTGTTGTTGAGTTGCCGTAATTGCAGTGCGAAGGCCGTCAACTTATCATTCGCCCCGCCAATCCCCAAATTTGAGCGCGTAAAAAACCATGAGCAACATCAAACAAGTCACGGCCCAGGCGGGTTACGATCTATGGTCTGAAACCTATGACGAAACGCCCAATCCGGTGGTCGCGCTGGATGCGCGCCACACCATCGCGCAGCTTGCGCCGCAAGCGGGCGAATGCGTTCTCGACGCTGGCTGCGGCACCGGGCGCAACTTGCCAGCCTTGCTGGATGCGGGCGCAGTGCCCACTGGCATTGATTTTTCAACTGGGATGCTGGCTGTCGCGCAACGCAAATTTCCGCAGGTCGAATTGCACCAAGCGGATTTGCAGGAACGCTTCCCCTTTGCCGACGCCGCGTTCGGCGCCGCGTTGTGCGCTTTGAGCGGCGAACATCTCAGCGATTTGGCGGCGGTTTGCGGCGAAGTTTTTCGCGTCCTGAAAGCGGGCGGGCGCTTTGTCTTTTCGGTCTATCATCCCTGGCTGGCGGCGGCGGGCAAGGAAGCGAACTTTGAAAAAGACGGCTGGAATTACCGGCTCGGCGCCTACACGCACACGACCGAAGATTACCTGGCGGCGTTGAGCGGCGCGGGTTTTGTGAGTCTGGCGCACCAGGAGTTCATTTGCGATGAAGCGTTGGCGGCAGCCATTCAACGGGCGCAAAAGTATCTGGGCAAACCGCTGCTGCTGGTCATCACGGCGGTTAAACCCTGAAACTTTACCTGCCTCAAATCCGGTTTCGGCTTGCTCCGCCACAACTCCGCTCACTACAATCCGCGCTTACGGACGAACTTTTTTTCAACCCTTCAACCCAACACTCAAGCTGTACTTTCAAGAAGGAGAATAACCCCAATGAAAAAATCAGGATTAAGCCTCGCGTTTCTGCTGCTGCTCACCGGCGCAGCCTTTGCGCAAACCCAAATCACAACCGGCGTGATTCAAGGCACGGCCGCCGATCAGAGCGGCGCCGTCGTGCCCGGCGCGAACGTCGAAGCCAAAAACATTGACACCAACCTGACGCGCAACGCCGTCACCGATGCCGACGGGCGCTTTATCTTTTTGCAACTGCAACCGGGCCGTTACGTCGTGACGCTGAGCAAAGCGGGCTTCGCCAAACTGGTGCAAGAGAACCTGACGCTCAATGTCGGACAGGCGATTTCGCTCACGCTGGCGATGAAGGTTTCGTCCGTGACCGAGACCGTCACCATCACTGCCGCGCCCACCGTGGACATCACCAAGACCGAATCGAGCAGCACGCTGAATGAAACCGCCATCGTCAACACGCCCGTGCTGGGCCGCAAGTTTGAAGACCTGCTCACCCTGACGCCCGGCGTCACCGTCACGCAGGGGCCGGATGGCGACGTGATCAACTTCGCGGGCCAGCGCGGGGTGTTCAACAACATCAGCCTGGACGGCGGCGATTACAACAACGGCTTTTTCGGCGAACAGGTGGGCGGCCAGCGCGCCGCAATTGACATCACGCTGGACGCCATCAAGGAATTCCAGGTCGTCGCCACGGGCGCTTCCGCCGAGTTCGGGCGCACGGCCGGCGGCGTCGTCAACGTCATCACCAAATCGGGCACCAACAAACTGAGCGGCAGCCTGTTTCATTTTCAACGGCTGGAAGCACTGACTTCCGATCCCAAGGACGGCCAGGGCGGCACGGTCAAAAACTTTCTCAAGGACTTTCACCGCGAACAATTCGGCGGCACCATCGGCGGGCCGATCAAGCAAGATCGCGCGTTTTACTTCGCCGCCTTCGAGCAGATTCGCGGCAATCTGACGCGTCCGAATCTGAGCGTGCCCATCGGCGCGCCGTGCTCGAATCAAACTCCGACGATTCAGGCAAACGAAGCGCTCATCAACGCCAGCGCCGATTGCCAGCGCGTGGCCCTGCTCAACTTCCTCAAAACCACGCGCCAATCCGACGAAGGCCAGCCGCTCAAGAAGCCGATTGACACCTCGGCCTTTCTGGGCAAGCTCGATTTCAAACTCGACGCGGCCAACGACCTGGCGCTCTCGTATAACTTCTCGCGCTCGCGCAAAGAGAACGAGACTTTCGACGTGGCGACTTATGGCAATTCGGCCAACGGCACCGAAGGCACGGCCAAGATCAATGTCTTCAATCTCAACCTCTTCACGACCTTTTCGCCGACCGAACTGAACGAGTTCCACTACACCTATGCGCGCGAAAACCGCCCGCGCGCGGCCAACAAATCGAACATCCTGGCCGACACGGCGATGGGTTTCGTGAATACCTTCCGCTTCGGCAATCCGTTCTTCCTGCAACCGGGCGTGGATGAATTGTTCCAGCGCCATCAGATCAAGGACAACTTCTCGATCATCGCCGGCAGACACAACGTCAAGGTCGGCGGCGAGGCGATTTTCAGTAACAACGCGCAAGTCTTCCGCGGCTTCTTCACCGCGCGTTACATTTTCGACAGCGTCACGGGCTTCCTGCGCTACGCTTCACCCGCCAGCTTAGGCGCGGGGTTCGGGCCGAATATCAAGGGCTGCTCGAACGGCGCGTATGTCGCCGCGACGGCCGCCTGCCCGGCAGGCGCGACCGCGACCGGCGGCCCGTTGCTGTTGTATTTGCAGGGCGCGGGCTTGAACGGCCCGGCCACCGATGCGGCGGGCGCGTCGAACATTGACAACAACGAGTTTGCGCTCTTTGCGCAGGACAAGTTTCAAATCCGCTCGAACTTCACGCTGCAATACGGCCTGCGTTGGGAAGCGCAGCTTTTCCCCGACCCGCTCACGCCGCCCGCGCAAACCGCGTACGGCCGGTTCCTGAACGATCCGCGCTTCCCGTCGAACGGCACACTGCCCGACGAATGGAAGATGTTTCAGCCGCGCCTCGGTTTCGCCTGGGACGCCGCCAGCAATGGCAAATCGGTGTTGCGCGCGAGCTATGGCATATACAACGCGCGGCAGAATATGTTGACGCAAGTCGGTTCGATCACCACCAACGGCGTGCAGCAACAGACGATCTTCCTCAATTCGGAGATCATCGGGTTCGGCGTGCCCGGCCCCGTTTGGCCTGGCGTAGTCAATCCGACACCGGTACCGGCGGGGCAATTCCCGCTGTTCAGCGGCGTGCGCGTGTTCAGCAAGGATTACCGCAACCCGCGCATTTACACGACCAACGTGCAATTCGAGCAGCAACTCGCGCAGGACACGACGGTCTACGTTGATTTCACGCACTCCAAAGGCGTTTACCTGACGCGCTTTTTGAACGCCAACCAGAACGGCATCTTCTCGCCGCAGTTGGGCGAAGTCGCCGTGACCAGCGCGCTCGGCAAATCGCTCTATCGCGGCTTCACCGCCGGCTTGCGCAAACGGCTGAGCCGGGGTTTCCAACTCGACGCCAACTACGTCTGGTCAAAAGACCTGGACGACGACTCGAACGAACGCGATCCCTTCTCGTTCCGCTACTTCAACATCAACAACCTGCAACTCGATTACGCGCTGTCCGACCGCGACATCCGCCACAAATTCAACTTTATGTTTTACGGCGAATGGAAGGGCCTCCAGGTGGACACGCGCATCCAGGCGCGTTCGGCGCAACCGATCACGCCGCCGACCGGGCGCACGGCCAACAACCGCAACTCGATTCGCAAGGTCAACGACTTCTTCTCATTCGACTGGCGCGTCGCGCACGCGTTCAAGTTCGCCGAGCATTACGAACTGATTCCGACGCTGGAGATGTTCAACACCTTCAACAACAAGAACCTGCTCAACCCGCTCTCGACTTCGGCGGGCCTGTTCAACTTCGACGGCTTCCTGCGGCAAGGCGCGGGCGATCCGCGCCAGTTGCAGTTGGCGCTCAAATTCAAGT
>JANOWX010000823.1:0-1921 GCA_031418175.1 Acidobacteriota bacterium
GCGCGTTTGTAGGCGTTGTAAACCTTGATCGAATCGTGCCCGCCGCGCCGTAGTTTGCCCAACTCGTCGTCGCTCATATGCTCGACGAGTTTCAGCAACTCAGGATATTTGCCGAAGAACTTCTCGCGCACATATGCGCCGCCCTTGGCCTTGAAGCTTTGGTACTCGCCATCCACGCACTCTTCCATGCGTTTGAGCAGCAGTCCCGACGTATCGCGCGCGAACAACTCATCCCAGTTGCTGCCCCACAATACTTTGATGACGTTCCAACCCGCGCCGGCAAAGGCGGCTTCGAGTTCGTTGACGACCTTGCCGTTGCCGCGCACCGGGCCGTCGAGGCGTTGCAGGTTGCAGTTGATGACAAAGATCAGATTGTCCAGTTTCTCGCGGCTGGCGAGCGTAATCGAACCCATGGATTCCGGCTCGTCCATTTCGCCGTCGCCCAGATAAGCCCAAACCTTGCGGTCAGTCGCCGCGATCAAGCCGCGATTTTCCAGGTAGCGCATAAACCGCGCCTGATAGATCGCGTTCAATGAAGCCAGGCCCATCGAGACGGTCGGGAACTTCCAGAAATCGGGCATCAGCCAAGGGTGAGGATAGGACGAGAGGCCCGGCGTGCCGCGCAATTCGTGGCGGAAATTTTCGAGATGCCCCATGGTCAAGCGGCCTTCCAGAAAGGCGCGCGAATAAATGCCCGGGCTGGCGTGGCCTTGAAAGAAGATGAAATCGCCCGGCTGTTCGCCGATCTGGCCGCGAAAGAAGTGATTGAAGCCGACTTCCATCAAGGTGGCGACCGAGGCGTAAGTCGCAATGTGGCCGCCGATGCCGGGGTCTTTTTTGTTCTGGCTGACGACCATCGCCATCGCGTTCCAGCGAATGATGCTCTTGATGCTGCGTTCGATTTCCAAATCGCCAGGGTAGTCCACTTCGTCTTCTTCGCGGATGGTGTTGCAATAGGGCGTGTTGAATTCCGTAGCAATCGGCATGCCGGCGACGCGTGCGCGCGTGCTCAGCTTGTGGAGCATGTAAGCGGCGCGTTGCGGACTGTCATCTTCCAGAATCTGATCCCAGGCTTCCAGCCATTCAGCAGTCTCTTGCGGATCGCTGTCCACCAGGCTGGTGGGCGCGGCGGCGGGCAGCGCCTCGGCTGCCTTTATCTGTGCTTCGAGTTGTGCTTTTGCTTGCATTGTCTGATTACTGTCCTTGCTCGTGTTGGGGTAATGCGGCGGACGGGCTTACCGGATGGGCCAGTCGGACCGGGCGCGCAAATGGGTTGCGAAATTGTGCGTGCTGCTTGGTTGATGAACTCACTGATTTTTGTTGATGACGACGGCTTTTGAATTAAGGCCGGTACTATAGCTTAAAGGTGGCGGAAGGGCGAAACGGAAGGGCGCGGTTTTGCAGTTTGCCGCTTGGGCGTGTTGGGTTGTACGGCTCAGCCCTCGGACGTGCGGGAGGTCTGCGACTTTTGAGAGCCTTGGTTTTGCGGCTCTGCCGCCCGATGTGCGGAAGGTCTCCGACCTTCCGGTAATCTGTGTTTCAGATTCGGGGCTATGCCCCTGTCTTGCGGCTGTGCCGCCCGATGTGCGGAAGGTCTCCGACCTTCCGGGAGACGCTCCCGCTTTTTGGGGCTATGCCCCTGACCGCCATGCGATGCGATCAACATCCACATTTAACGGTTCATCGTCGAGCGGGCATTGTTGCCAGATACGGGCGCTTGACCAGCGATAATCCGTTGCGCGTTCGACCAGCCCCGCCCGCACCGGGTTCAGGTGCTTGTAGTTGACCTTCTGCATCAACATGGCCTCGCTGAAACAGGAGAAGACATTCTTCTCTTGCTGCCAAAGTGAATAGCTGTGTTTGCGCTTCCATTCCTGGTGCTGCAATTTCGCCAGCGAGCTTTGCAGGTTGTGTTCTTTCA
>JANOWX010000824.1:0-7116 GCA_031418175.1 Acidobacteriota bacterium
CCGACGAACAAAAAGAACAAGGCCGCCGCAACTTTCTGAAAGCGCTGGCCGGCACACCCACGCTCGCCGCCTTGGGCGCTGCCGCTGCCATCCAAGGCCCCATCAAAGGCGGCCCGGTCAAGGCGGCAGTCATCGGCACGGGCGGTATGGGGCGCGGCTTGATTGCGCAATGCCAAAAAGACCTGATTGACCTGCGCGCCCTGTGCGACATCAATCCGAAACGGCGGCGCGCGGTGGCCGAGACGCTCGTCAAGAACGGCTGGCCGCAACCGAAGGAATATGACGACTGGCGCGAGATGCTGCAAAAAGAAGACCTCGAAGCCGTCATCATTGCGACGCCGCTTTGGTCGCACGCCGACATCGCGGTCGGCTGCCTGGACGCGGGCAAACACGTGCTGTGCGAAAAGATGATGGCCAAGAGCGAGGCCGATTGTCTGCGCATGATTGACGCCGCAACGCGCAACAAACGCCTGCTCGAAATCGGCTATCAGCGTTATTACAACCCCGTCTATCAAGCTGGCTACAACAATATCATCAAGCAGGGCCTAATCGGCGATGTCTACTTCGCGCGCCTCGTCTGGCATCGCAACGGCAACTGGCGCCGCAAGGAAGAGCCGCCCGCGCCCGATTTCAATCCCAGCAAGTGGGGCTACGCCGATTGGGAGCATCTGGTGAATTGGCGGCTTTACAAACAGTATTCCGAAGGGCTGATGGCCGAACTCGGCAGCCATTTGATTACGGCGACGAACTGGTTTTTTGAATCCGCACCCGTCGCTGCGTATTCGACCGGCAGCATCGCGCGGCACAACGACGGGCGCGAAGTCTTCGATCACGTGTACGCCACGCTCGAATATCCGGGCGGGCGCGCGGCGACGTTCTCGTCCATCGAATCGAACGCCTTTGAAGACCATTACGAAATGTTCCTCGGCACCAAAGGCACGTTGATTTTGCAAAACGAAGTCGAGGTCTATTTGTTTTACGAAGGCGAAGCCGCGACCACCAAGGTCGAAGTCTCACGGCAAAGCGCCGCGCCGGTCGCCGACACTTCGGCCACGCGCCCGGCAGATGCGCCGGGACGCACGGTCAACGCCGCGACGCCGGGACAAGTGGACAGGAACATTTCGTATCGCAACGAGATTGCCGAATTTTGCGCTTCGGTGCGCACGGGCAAGCCTGTGCGCTGCGGCCCGCAAAAGGCGATGCAATCGGCGCTGGCTGTGTTGGCGGCGAATCAGGCGGCGGAAAAGCATGCGCGGGTTGAGCTCAAACCGGCCACGCCGTCAGCCGCGTGAATTGACAGGATATTTTGAACCGACTCCGGCTTCCTGGCTCCTGACGCCTGATCGTTAAGTTGCCCGGCGTCAGGCATCAGGAGCCAGTTCGTTGCTTCCCCCGAAAAGGTTGAGACAGGATGAACAAGATTGTTTCCCGATTAACAGGCTGCGTGGTTGTGCTGTTGCTGGTTTGCGTTGGTTGCGCTCACGCCGCCGACGCTACTGTTGCGCCCAATGGCGACGGACAATTCAATTCGATCCAGGCCGCCATCATGGCCGCGCCGCCAGGCTTGCCCAGCGCCGCACGGCCCTGGGTTATCAGCGTCAAACCGGGCGTATACAAAGAACTCATCTACGTCCAGCGCGAACGCCGCTTCATCAAGCTGGTCGGCGAAGACCCCCAGACCACCATCATCACCTTCAACCTGCACGCGAACATGATTTTCTTCGACAGCAAACCGCTGGGCACTTTTCGCACGCCGACGGTGCAGGTGGATGGCGATGGCTTCGGCGCGGAAAACATCACGTTTGAGAATTCCGCTGGGCCGGTCGGGCAGGCGCTGGCCTTGCGCGTAGACGGCGATCAAGTCAGCTTCAAAAACTGCCGCTTTCTGGGCTGGCAAGACACGATCCTGCTCAATCGCGGGCGGCAGTATTTTGAGCATTGTTATATTGCCGGGCATGTGGATTTCATCTTCGGCGCGGCGACGGCGTTTTTTGAAGGCTGCCAGATTCACGTGTTGAAAGATGGCTACATCACGGCGGCCTCGACGCCCGAAACGCAGCCGTATGGTTTTGTCTTTTCAAACTGCCGGATCACGGGCGAGCCGGGTGTGAAAACGTATCTCGGCAGACCGTGGCGTGGCTTTGCGCAGACGGTGTTTCTCAACACCGAAATGTCCGAAGCCGTGCGCCCCGTGGGCTGGCACAACTGGACAGGGCCGGAGCGCGAAAAGACGGCGCGGTATGGCGAATTCGGCAGCACTGGCGCAGGGGCGAATGAAGCCGCGCGTGTGGCGTGGGCGCGCAAGTTGAGCGGCGCTGAAGCGCAAAGCATCACGCACGCAAAAGTCCTCGGCGACTGGAATCCAAAAGCCATGCCGAAAGCCGAAGTCATGCCCGTGCGCCGCAATCCTTACGAACATCCATTGCTCAAAGGCCGCGTCAAGACTGACATCGAATACGCGCAGGCCGGCGGTGAAAGCCTGAAACTCGACGCGTTCACGCCCACGGGCAAAGGGCCGTTCGCGGCGGTGATCTTTGTGCACGGCGGCGGCTGGGTGGGCGGCGACAAAACGGGCGGCAACGATCCATTGTTTGTGCCTGTCACTCAAAGAGGCATCGCATGGTTCACGATCAATTACCGCCTGGCTCCGAAACACAATTACCCCGCGCCAGTCGAAGACATTCACACAGCGATCCGCTGGGTCAAGGCGCACGCGGCGGAATTCAACATTGACCCGAATCGCATCGCGCTTGTGGGCGAATCAGCGGGCGGGCAACTCCTTGCCCAAGCCGTGGTGCTGGCGCAAGCGGCTGAACGAGTCGCTGCGGTCGTGCCGTTTTATGCGCCGATTGATTTCATTCTCGATATGGAACGGCGTGGCGGTTTGAGTCCTGGAATGCGTGCGCTGTTTGGGCGCAAAGAGACGCAGGCCGATGAAGCTACGTTGCAATTGTTGCGCGCCGCTTCGCCGATCAATCACGTCCGGGCGGGGTTGCCGCCGTTTTTGTTAGTGCACGGCACAGGCGATATGAGCGTGCTTTACAACTGGTCGCCGCTGTTTCAAGCCAAGCTTAAAGCGGCGGGCGTGGCGTGCGAATTGATTACGATCCCGGATGGCGCGCACGGCATGGCGCGTTGGGAAAGTTTCGCGCCCGAATACAAAGAGCAAGTGGCGGATTGGCTGGCGCGGCAGCTTGGCGCGCCGAATTCGCAAGGAGCGAAAAAATGATGCGCCGCTACGCCTTCTTACTGACAATCACGTTGCTGTTTAGCGTCGCCTGCTTCGGCCAAAGCACGCAACCCGATTACCTCTTCGCCTACTTCAAAAACAACGGCGAAGACGGTTTGCATCTCGCTCACAGCCGCGATGGCTTGAAATGGCGGCCTTTGAACGAAGACAAGCCCTATCTGACACCGCTCGTCGGCAGCCAGCGGCTGCTGCGCGATCCCTGCATTCTGCAAGGGCCTGACGGCGTCTTTCATCTGGTCTGGACGACCGGTTGGGAAGGCCGCGACATCGGCATCGCACACTCCAAAGACCTCATCAATTGGTCGGAGCAAAAAACGATTCCGGTGATGGCGCACGAGCCGACGGCCATGAATTGCTGGGCGCCGGAGCTTTTTTATGACGGGGCGAATCGGCAATACCTGATCATCTGGTCAACCACGATTCCCGGCAAGTTCGCTGAAACGGCTGGTTCAGCGCGGAAGGGCCGCAACCATCGCATCTATTACGTCGCGACAAAGGATTTCACGACGTACAGCCCAACCGCGCTCTTTTACGACGGCGGCTTCAACGTGATTGATGCGACGGTGGTTCAGGACGGCCAGCGTTTCGTGCTGATCGTGAAAGACGAAACCGAGTTGCCGGTGGCGAAAAAGCACCTGCGGCTGGCGACCAGCGATAAAGCAGCCGGGCCTTACAGCGCGGCCTCATCCGCTTTCACCAAAGATTGGGTCGAAGGGCCGACCGCGTTGAAAGTGAATCAGGACTGGCTTGTCTATTACGACGAATACCGCGACCACCGTTACGGCGCGCTCAAAACGCGCGATTGGCGGACGTGGGAAGACGTTTCAGGCAAGCTGGAATTTCCCAACGGGATGCGCCACGGAACGGCCTTTAGCGTTTCAGCAGAAGTCGCGGCGCGCTTGCAACTGCGCTGGGGACAGGCGCTGAACCAACCGGCTGAATGGTACGCCGGCCCCGAAGCCGTGCGCATCGCCGACAACGTTTTGCGCTGGCAACGCAAGAGCGGCGGCTGGCCGAAGAACACCGACATGGCCGTCGTGCTGAGCCAGGCCGAGGCCGCCAAGGTCAGCCAGGAACCTGCTGAAGCGGATGCGACGATTGATAACGGCTCAACGCATACGCAATTGCGCTATCTGGCGCGCGTCATCAACGCCACGCCACAGCCGCGTTTCAAAGAAGCGTTTTTGAAAGGCCTGGATTATCTTTTTGCCGCGCAATATGCCAATGGCGGCTGGCCGCAGTTCTATCCGTTGCAGCCAGGCTATTACTCGCACATCACCTACAACGACGATGCGATGGCGAGTGTGTTGACGCTGTTGCGGGAGATTGCGCGCAAGCAGCCCGCTTATACGTTTGTAGACGAGGCGCGTCGTCAACGCGCCGAACAAGCCGTCGTCAGGGGCATCGAATGCATTCTGAAAACGCAGGTTGTGGTGGCTGGCAAACGCACCGCCTGGTGCGCGCAACACGACGAAGTGACGCTCGCTCCCGCCCAGGCGCGCGCGTATGAACACCCTTCGCTCAGCGGCAGCGAGACCGTCGGCATCGTGCGCTTCTTGATGGGCCTCGAGAACCCCGACGCGCGCGTGGTGGAAGCGATTGAAACCGCTGTCGCGTGGCTCAGGGCGGTGCAGATTACCGGCTTCCGCTATTACGACAAACGTGATGCGGCGTTGGAAAAAGGCCATGACCGCGTGCTCGAAGCCGCCGCCAACGCCGGGCCGCTCTGGGCGCGCTTTTACGAGATCGGCACGAATCGTCCGCTCTTCAGCGGGCGCGATAGCGTCATCAAATACAGCGTGGCCGAGATTGAACACGAACGGCGCACCGGCTACGGCTGGTATTCAGACCGCGCGGCGCAGTTATTGGCGAAAGAGTATCCGGCGTGGCGGGCGCGTTGGAACAAGCAGTAGCAACATTGGCGCAGCCTTTGGAGTGCGGCGGCTCGACGCCGCTTTGGTATTCCCTTCGGTGACGGACGAAATTGGGAGCCAAAGACAATGTGGCTGCCGATACTGCCAGTCTTCGACAAACCGAAGGCCTACCAAAGCGGCGTCGAGCCGCCGCACTCCAAAGCTGTCGCATCAGGAGAGATATGAACGACCGACGCACATTCATCAAAACGCTTGCCGCCTCTGGCACCGTGCTGTGGCTGCCGTTGCCAGCCTGCGCTGCTGCTGAAGACCCCTGGACGCAGGTGCCCGCCATCCTGCGCCGCATCAAAGCGCCCGTCTTCCCGAAGCGAAACTTCGACATCACCAAATACGGCGCGGTCGCGGGCGGCCAAACCGATTGCACCGAGGCCATTCGCAAAGTCATCGCGGCCTGTAACAAAGCGGGCGGCGGACGTGTCGTTGTGCCACCGGGCGAATTCCTGACCGGCGCGATTCATCTGTTGAGCAACGTCAACCTGCACGTCAGCGCGGGCGCGACGCTCAAGTTCAGCCAGGATACCAAACAGTATTTGCCGCTGGTCTTCACGCGCTGGGAAGGCGTCGAGTTGATGAATTACTCGCCGTTCATCTACGCCTTTGCGCAGCGCAACATCGCCATCACCGGCACGGGCACGCTGGATGGCCAAGCGGATGAAACGCATTGGTGGCCGTGGAAAGGGCGTGGGCGCGGGGCCGAAACGCAGGACAAGGCGCGCAATCGTTTGATCGAGCTCGGCGAAAACAATGTGCCCGTCAGTGAACGCGTCTTTGGCGAAGGTTCTTATTTGCGTCCAAACTTCATTCAACCCTATCGCTGTCAGAACGTGTTGATCGAAGGCGTGACGATCAAGCGTTCGCCGATGTGGGAGATTCATCCGGTGCTCTGCCGCAACGTCACCGTGCAGGGCGTGCGTGTCAGCAGCCACGGGCCGAACAACGACGGTTGCGATCCCGAATCGTGCACGGACGTGCTCATCAAGGATTGTTCTTTCGACACGGGCGACGATTGCATCGCGATCAAAGCGGGCCGCAACGGCGATGGCCGCCGCGTCAACGTGCCGACCGAAAACGTCGTCATCCAGAATTGCGAAATGAAAGACGGCCACGGCGGCGTCACCATCGGCAGCGAGATTTCGGGCAGCGTGCGCAACGTGTTTGCTGAAAATTGCCGGATGGACAGCCCGCACCTGGATCGCGCGCTGCGGCTGAAAACCAATGCCGTGCGCGGCGGCACGCTCGAAAACATTCACATGCGCAACGTCCAGATCGGCCAGGTCAGCGAGGCCATCGTTTCGGTGGATTTCACGTATGAGGAAGGCGAGGCGGGCAAGTTCATGCCGACGGTGCGCAACATCAGCGTGCGCGATGTGACCAGCCAGAAAAGCAATTACGCGCTGTATCTGCGCGGGTTTGAGCGCGCGCCGATTACTGACATACGGCTGGAAAATTGCACCTTTGACAACGTCGCGCGCGCGAGCGTTTACGAATACGCGCACAACATCGCGCTCAGCAATACGCGCATCAACGGCGCGACACCGGTGCGCCTCGCGCTCGTCGGCGATTCGACCGTGACTGAAGGCTCTGGCTGGGGCGTCGGGTTTAGAGAACGTTTGACCGCGACGGTCGAGTGTCTGAACCAGGCGCGCAATGGGCGCAGTTCGCGCAGCTACATTGCTGAAGGCCACTGGACGCGCGCGCTGGCGCAAAACGCCGCATACATCCTGATTCAATTCGGCCACAACGATCAGCCGGGCAAAGGGCCTGAGCGCGAGACCGTGGCGGGGACAACCTACAAAGACTTCTTGCGCCGTTACGTTGACGAAGCGCGCGCGGCCAAGGCAAAACCGATTCTCGTGACTTCGGTGCGCCAGTAACTCGGTTCGATCTGGTCGGGTGAAACGTCCCGACCCTGGAAATTGCCCGTTAGACAGG
>JANOWX010000825.1:0-3059 GCA_031418175.1 Acidobacteriota bacterium
CACAGCCCCAAACCCGCACCCCAACGATCATCCCCAAGCGCCCCTTTATTCGCCCCGTTTTCGCTTGCGCCCGTGGCCCGCTGGCGTCAGGCAAACTGCCGGATGCATTGCGGCGAACATCCAGCCCGCAGCAACACTGAACCCCGGCTTTACCTGAAACGGCTATGTTGAAACAGGTCTTACTTACTTGCCTGCTAATCTGCTTGTCACTCTGCGGACTGCCCGTCAGCAGGCAAAGGGTTGCCAGCGCGGCAGCCGCGAATGATCGCGCCAACACCGCTGCGAACGATCTCAAAGATAAAGCCACAGCCAAGCTCGAAGCGAAAACCGGCGCCAAAGAACCGGCACTATCCGGTCTGCCAACCGCCCTGCTCGACGAGTTACAAGCCTGGGCCAAGCGCGTTGATTTCTGGCAGTTGGTCGAACGCGGCGAACGTTTGGCCGCCCGTATCGAAGTGCGCGCGGTCAAATCAAATGCGCTCGAAGCCTGGGTCTGCGGCCAAACCAAAATTTGCGTTTCAACGCGCCTGTTAGGCGAATTCCAGCCCTCGGCGCAACAAGCGGTCATCGCGCACGAACTCGGCCATTTGCTGATCGCGCGCAATTACGCTGCGCATCCCCAATTGTGGGAAACCCAGTGCGACCTGTTTGCCGTCGCCTTCCTGCGCGATGCCGGACAAATGAAAGAGATGCTCATCCGCCTGGCAAACGATTGCCCGACTTGCCGCGACAGTGCGCATCCCGCACCCACGGCACGCGCCGCGCTGGTCGAACGCTATTCAGCCACGGCACTTACCAAAGTGCTGAAGTTCGATGAATTTCGCGTGCGCAGCTACGCGGTTCAATATCATCAATATCAAGGGAAACAACGCAACGTGCCCAGCAGGCTGCAACAACTGGATTTTGCGATCAAACACGCCATTGCCGCGCCGAGGTCTTTGGCACAACTAAAAACGCTCAGCTTCGCCATCGGCTTTAATGAGCCGCCGCAGAAGCGTTAAGCTACCGCCCATCATGAAGCTACTCGCAGCGATTCAAGCCGGTGGCCGCAGCACACGCATGGGCGTGGACAAAGCCTGGGTGGAATTGGCCGAGCGTCCGCTGATTGAATACACGCTGCGCACCGCCCGCCCCTTGGCGCAACGCCTGGCCATCGTCATCAGCCGCGACACGCCAGAGCAAGAGCGTTACCGGCAATTGGCCAAGCAATGGCAAGCGGAACTGCTCTTCGACCCGAATGATCATTGCGGCCCGCTCGGCGGGATTCACACGGCCTTACTCAATTGCGCGGTGAACGAATCGGCTTTGATCCTCGCCTGCGACTTGCCGTGCGTCACGGCTGAATTCTTGACGCTGCTGCAAACGCTCCACACCGCCGGCGAAACGCAATCCATCACCATCCCGCTGGATCAAACTGGCCGCCGCCAAATGCTCTTGGGCTTTTATGAAAAGACCTGCCTGCCCGCCGCCGAATCGCTGCTGACTGCAGGCAAGCTGCGCGTGGATGGGCTTTGTGCGCGCGTGGCCGTGCGTGAAGTTGAGTTCGCAACCTATGCCCATCTGCCGCACGCAACAAGCTTGCTAAACAACCTGAACACACCTGAAGAGTTGCGCTCCGTTGCGTTCACAACGTATCCACCAAGCCCGGCAAGCAAGTCCGGCAAGTCCGGGGCGACCGCTTGATTGACGAAGCTGGAAACCCTGTGCTAGGTTGGCCGCCTACTTACGAAACACCTATCGTTACAGCGTTTTTCCGCAGTTTCCGCAGAAAGAGAGCAATGCGTTTTGGCAGAGATTCCGCTTAAACAAACAGCGCTCAACGCCGCCCACCGCCGCTTGGGCGGCAAGCTGGTGCCCTTCGGCGGCTGGGACATGCCCGTGACCTACGCCGGCACGATTGACGAACACATGGCCGTGCGCACGGCCGTGGGCCTCTTCGATGTCAGCCACATGGGCGAGGTCGAAGTGCGCGGCCCGCAGGCGCTGCAACTCGTGCAACACCTGACCAGCAACGACGCCGGCAAACTGCAAATCGGCCAGGCGCAATATACCGGCCTGCTTTATCCGAACGGCGGTTTCGTAGACGATTTCCTCGTGCACAAACTCAGCGACGAGCATTTCCTTCTCTGCGTCAACGCTGGCAACACCGACAAAGATTTCGCTTGGATCAGCCAGCACGCCGGAGCCTTTGACGCTGAGGCCGTCAACACCAGCGCCAATTACACGCAACTCGCGCTGCAAGGGCCGCTGGCACTGGCGCTGTTGCAGCCTCTCGTTGTTGATGTCGAACTGAGCGCCATCAAATACTACTGGTTCACGCACGGCAAAGTGCTGGGCGTGCCCACCCTGATCGCACGCACCGGCTACACTGGCGAAGATGGTTTTGAACTTTACTTCGATCCGAACGAATCCGAACTTGTCTGGAACAAGCTGCTCGAAGCCGGCCAACCCTACGGCATTCAACCCTGCGGTCTGGCCGCGCGCAACACGCTGCGGCTGGAAGCGAAGATGGCGCTCTATGGCAACGACATTGACGACACGACGACGCCGCTGGAAGCCGATCTGGGCTGGATCGTCAAATTGCAAAAGGGCGATTTCATCGGACGCGACGTGCTGGTCAACCAGAAAGAAGCTGGCCAAAAAGAAGGCGGTTTGACGCGCAAGCTCATCGGCTTTGAAATGATTGAGAAAGGCATCGCCCGTGAGCATTATCCGATTTGGCTGGGCGGCGCACAGGTCAGCCAGGTTTCGTCGGGCAGCCCCGCGCCCTTTCTCAAAAAGAACATCGGGCTGGCGTATCTGCCGCTCGAGCACACCGCCGTGGGCACGCGCTTCGAGGTGGAAGTGCGCGGCAAACGCGTGGCGGCGCACGTTGTCGAGACGCCCTTTTACAAACGCGCCAAATAGCAGTTTCATAGCCGCGGCAGACGGCTGGCACGGACGTTGCCGTAATCTGCCGTTTTACCTACTTTAGGACTTACGCAAGGTGTGGTGCGGGTTCTTTACCCGCACCCGTCAATCACCCGTCAATCACGCTCGAGCCGGGTGCGGGTAAAGAA
>JANOWX010000826.1:0-4809 GCA_031418175.1 Acidobacteriota bacterium
GGTCTGTGACCTTCCGGCAACGTCCGCCCTTTTTCTTCCGGGGCTACGCCCCAACATACGGGGCGTAGCCCCGGAAAAGTGAGAAAACGCCTGCGGAAGGTCACAGACCTTCCGCACATCAGGCGGCAGAGCCGCAAAACCTTTCTTCCAAACCCACACAAATTCCAGTAGTGCCATAAAATTAAGGCTGGCTGTAACACAACGTGAATAAGCGAAAAGGGCAAACCTGCTGATCGGGTTTGCCCTTTTGCTATTACTCGCTTGCGGCGGTCGCGCCAAAGAATTGCCGCTACTTCTTTTTCGGAGCCGCCGCCGGTTTCGGCGCAAAGCCACGCACCAGCTTGACCAACGCTTTAATGTCAGCGGCAGGAAGCGCGCCTTTGAAACCCGGCATCGTGTCTTTGCCGTTGTTCATGGTTGCGATCATCTGCGCGTCTTTCCGCGTAGCCTGCCATTTGGCGTCGGTAAAATCGGGCGGCGACAGGCTCTTGATGCCTTTGCCGTCCGCGCCATGGCACTTGGCGCACTTGGTGTCATAGATCGCCTTGGGGTCGCCCGCCGCCGCGACGGTGTTCGGTCCGGCATCACGTCCAGCCGCCGCCAGGGCCACGGCAAACGCCAGCGCCAGCAACGAGAGAGCAAACATCTTTTTCATAGCTATGGTTCAAACTCCTTCGAATGGTCGGTTGTTGAAATAAGGGCAAGGGGTAGCGCCCGTCGTGTGTTGCAACCTGATCTCGCGCATAAAACTCAGCCGCAAAATCAAGGCGCACAATTTATGGCCTGCACCACTTGAAATCAAGCGGCGCAAAGGTCGCCTGACTCACTCCGGCAAATCCTGCGCGGGCGGTTCCGGCAGCCAGAAACTGGCGATGAGCGCGATGGCATAAACCAGCAAGGCGACGCCGCCCGCCGCATAGGCCAGCTTCACATTCGGCGCGGTGCCTGGCATCTGCGCCGCCAGTTGCGTCGTCAACAAGGCCGCCGAAGTCCCGATCATGCGCCCGCCGATATTGGCCGCGAAGCTCTCGCCCGTGCCGCGCAGATGCACCGGGTAAACGCGCGGCAGATAGTTACCCCAGAAACTCAACTGCGCCACCGTGCACAGCCCGGCGAAAAAGATGCCCCATTTCAACAAGGCCAGGTTGCTGACCGCCGGGAAGAAAAATACTAGCGGCACGATGATCAAGCCGGGCACCAGGAATAAGCGCAACAGCTTTTGCCGCGACGCGATGCGCACGGCCAGGAAGGCCAACAACATGCGCCCGACCAGTCCGCCCAACTCTTGAACCGTCTGCACACCGGCGACGGTGGATTGCACGAGTTGCGCGCGTTGTGGCGGCGGCATGCCCGGGCTCGCGGGGATCAGCGCGGGCACGAGTTGCGGCATCTGTTGAATCGCGCCGAAGGCCGCGCCCAGGCTGCACGCAAAGAGCAGCGCGCTCACCAGCGTCGTGCGGCTATATGCTGGTTTGAACAACTCACCCAACGCGGGCCGCCGCAAGGTGCCAGCCGCTTTCTTTTCCGCCCAGACCGGCGATTCGGGCAGGAAAGGCCGAATGATGAGCAACGGCAGCGCCGGGATGATTCCCGAAATCAGCAGGTAGCGCCAGTTATCGTGTCCGCCGTGAATCGCCGGCAACGACATGGCGATCTTGGCGATCAACAAAGCCATCAAGCTGACCATGAAACCGCCGAGCGATGAGAACGCCTGCGTCCAGCCAATCACTATCTCACGCCGCTTGGGTTCGGTGAACAACTCGGCCAACCACGCGACGGCGGCGACGAACTCTACGCAAACACCCACAAAGGTCGTGGTACGCAACACCAGCAACATCGGCAGCGAAGTCGCAAAGCCGGCCCCGAAAGCTGAAAACGCGTAGAGCAAAATGCTCCAGGTCAGCACGCGCCGCCGCCCCAAGCGGTCGGTCAAATACCCGCCCAACAACCCGAAGATGCCGCCGCAAACCGCCGGGACATAGAACATCAGATCGCGCCACTGCGTGTATGCCGGCGTCCCGAATTGCAAGCCGCCAAGTTGTTCGAGCGCGGGGCGCACGATCAAAGGCAGCATCAGCAATTCGTAAGTGTCAAAAGCAAATCCGATCGAGGCGATGATGCAAATGAGCCATTGAATCGAAGTAAAGCGCGTCGAGCTTTCAGCCGGGGCATTGTTTGTCATAGTGATTGTTGCGTGCGTGTTAGGTGTTGCTCGCTCTTTCTCGACGGCTGCTGGAAAGCGGCAACCGCGAGAAAAGTTCAAAATGCCAATGGAAAATTGAGTTGAAGAAAACGACCTGCAAAGACTGGCGCGGATTATAGCAGACGAGTGAGGACGCGCAATTGCAGCACAATTATTAGCGCAGCGCTTTAATCTTCGCCTGTAACCTCAAGATAATTAAATTGATTGACGGCCTAAGCAACTCGACATACCTTATCGGTGTCTGACGACCCACCGATCTACTCTTCGCAAAACTTTTCAGTTGCCTGATCTCCAGGTTGCCTCATTTAATTAACCTGCTGATCGCCCGGGCTGAAAGTTAAGAAGATTGACAAATACAAGCCGCCGGATTGTCCCCCCAATACCCCTAGAGTGAAGTCGGCTTTTTTCAGAGTTCATTCTGCTTGTTGGCCGGAGTGTGCGCAGCAGTACATCCCTCCATCTGCCGCAAGCTTGTAATTTCCGGTCTGCTTGTAGACCGACTTAATGAAGGAGAGAAGGAATGCGATCCTCGCACCTACGCACCGCCTCATTGATCCAATTACCCACGAGCTGCAAAGCTATCATCCTTGTTCTTTTAATATCCCTCTTTACTGTTGCCAGCACTGCGCTGCCGCAAACATTCGCTGCTGCAACCGGCGCTGAAAGCGGATTGACTGGCTGGGTGCGGCGCGTGGCCGCCGTCGCGCCTGTTCAATATGCCCGGCAAATGCTCGGTCGTTTGAATTCCAAGGCCGCTCACAATACCGCCGCGCCGGTTCAATTTAACTCGCTACAGTTATTTCTGGTGGTCGCCGAAAGTAATGGCACGCGCTTCAATGGCAGAGTGACCGGCCCCGCCAGGACTACATTCAGCCTGCAATTTATGACCGACCCCTCGTGCGACCAGGCTAACACGGACGACGTGCGCGAGGTCATCGGTCGAACGAATCTATCCACGAACAGCAACGGGTCGGCAAACTTCACGATGACCTTCCCATATGCGACCAAACCCGGCAGTTACGTTTCGGCGACGGCCAGATTTACGACGGGGTTGCTCTTATCTGAGAGCTGTACGATTGTCAGTTCGCAGTCGGCAACACCAACGCCGACACCCACACCAGTGGCAACGCCCACGCCGACGCCCACACCAGTGGCAACACCGACACCAACGCCTACGCCGGTTGCAACACCGACGCCGATTGCGACGCCCACGCCGGTGGCTACTCCAACACCGACGCCAGTTGCGACGCCTACACCGACGCCCACGCCAGTTCAGACAGGTGGCCCGACACCGACACCCGTTCCAAGTCCGACACCTGATTTGCCGAGCTTGGGGGGCGCGGGGGTGCCGTTCCCGGTAACTTCGCAGTTAAGCGCGACAAAGCTTGGCTCAGTGCTGGTTTATCCGATTTACACGTCCAGCCCGACTTCGCCCGGCACACAGAACACGCGCATTTCGCTCACCAATGCCGATAACCGGCTCTCGGTGACAGTGCATTTATTCTTCATTGACGGCTCGTCCTGTAACGTGTCCGACTCGTTCATTTGTCTCTCGAAGAGTCAAACGGCCAGCTTCTCTGCGGCGGATTTCGATCCGGGTACGACAGGGTATCTGATAGCTGTGGCGACGGATGACATCGGTTGCCCGGCGGCGTTCAATGCGCTGCTGGGTGATGCCTTCGTCAAGTTCTCGTCCGGTCACGAAGCCAATCTGTCCGCCGAGGCGTTTACCGCGCTCTCGCGCAATCCAGGCAATTGTGATGAAAATTCGTTCCTGGCGGAATTACGGTTCGATGGCGCCAGCTACAATATGGCTCCGTATGTGTTGGCGATGGATAACATCCCTTCGCGCCTGGATGGCAATGACACACTGCTGGTGATTGATCGTTTGGGTGGCAATCTGGCGACTGGCGTGCCTGCGCTGGGGCCGATTTTCGGACTCTTCTATGACGATGCCGAACGCGGCGTCAGCTTCAGTTTCAATCATAATGCCTGTCAGTTCCGCGCTTCGATTACGAACACCTTCCCGCGCATCACGCCGCGTTTCGAGACCTTTGTGCCGCAAGGCCGCAGCGGCTGGTTCAAGGTTTCGCAAAATGGCGGCGTGGGCATCGTCGGCGCGGTCATCAACGCCGATTCATCGGGCGGCGTCAATACCAACGTGTTCAAAGGCGGACACAACCTGCACAAGTTGACGCTGACGAATACCACCGTCTTCACGATCCCGGTCTTCCCGCCCTCCTGCGGCTAACAAGCCATCGGAAGCGCTAAACAAACGAACGGGGCAAGCGTGCTTGAACTGGCGCGCTTGCCCCGTACTGTTTTTCCGCGCCATTGCGGCACTTGCCGCTGGCCTTGCCCAAGCATGAGTCCGGTTGATCAAGGCGCAAATCCCACGCCGCGTAACAATTCGATAAAACGCGGAGCGTTGCGCAACGGAGCGTAAACAGGGTCTACGCTTATGTGCACCAAATGATCGGACTGCGCTGCATAGGCTTGATTCAGGTATTTGAGCGCCTCTGCCAGTTCACCCAACCCGATATGAATGCGCGCCAGATAGACCGGCGAGAGCCATTGTTTTTTGGCGGCGGCTTCCAATTGCCGCA
>JANOWX010000827.1:0-11931 GCA_031418175.1 Acidobacteriota bacterium
GTTGCTCCCCATTTTTTATATTAGATCATGGGTGCGGTACGGGGCGGGGTAGCGACCTGGTGCTTACGCGTGGCTACTCTTCAGAGACACCTGGTCGCTACCGCTCCCCGTACCGTATCTGCTAGCGCTGCTGCTCACGCAGGAAGTTCTGCGCGCGCTGCAACCAGCGCCGTTCCGTCCGGTATTTATAAGCGGGCGCAGTGCGCACCGTCTCGATGCATGTTTGCATCTCTGCGGCGGCCTCGCCGTCACGGCCCAGTTGCGCCAGCGTCAGCCCGCGCCAGTAATACGCTTCGGCGTCGGTCGTGCGCTGCGCTAAAAATTTATCGAGCATCGCTAGCGCGTCCGGGTATTGTTTGGCCGCGTAATAAACCAGGCCCGTCTCGCGCCAAATTTCGTATTGGCTGTGATTCGGCGCCTGCCGCACGACCTTTTCAAAATGCTCGATCGCCTCGTTTAGCTTGCCCTGCTCGCGCGCGATGCGCCCGAGTTGATAATGCGCATCGGCCTCTTGCGGATCAATCTCGCTGGCACGCTGGAATGATTGCACAGCAAGCGCGTATTCGCTGCGCTGCTGGTAGATCAACCCCAGATTGTAATGCGCCGATGCATCCGCCGGATTGAGCGTCGCGGCTTCCAGATTTTGTTTGAAAGAACGCCGCGAATCGCGCGCCGAAAGCAAATCGCGGATTTGATCGCGCAGAAAATAGACCAGCAACAACAGCAGGAAGGGCGAAGCGAACAGGAACGCCACCGCCTGCATCAGCACCACCAAACCGAATAAGGACAAGAACGACAGTAACGTCACGACCACCGCTTTGACCCAGCCGATGCGAAAGATCAAGCCCACGGCCAGCGTCATCAAGGCCGCAAAAATCGGCAGCGGAATCACCAGCAACAAGACGAAATAGCCGACCACGGCTTCGCTATTGAGCCACGCGCTTTGCCAACTGATGACCGCCGCCGGTAACAGCGTCACCAGCAAGGCCGCCGCCAGCGCCGCCAACGCGCACGAAGCGACCGCCGCATACTCTTCGCGCAAAACCAGCGCGAAGCTGGCGCGCCGTTCAAACAGATTCGCCAGCAGAATGGCGAACGGCACATACAGCACCGCGACGAACAGCAACAACAAGGCGGCATTCAACGCCGCGCTTTGCAAATTCCCAATCCAAAATTGCGGTGTACGCGTGCCCGGCAAGGTGAAGAGCCGTCCGCTTTGCGCATAGCTTTCGAGCACCGTGGCGGCCAGCGCATAAAGAAACGTCGCCAGCCATGCGCCCAATGCCGTCAGCCCGAACGGCGCGCGGTCACGCAATCCTTTGAGCGCCGTCAACGGCTGCCACAACAGGCCGGTTACCAAACTCAGATCACGCATCGGCATTCTGATAAAGCAAAGCGCGGAAAGCATGCTCGCCCCCGCGCTTCGATTCCATTCGTTGCATTCGCCTTAGCTTCGCCGTTGGCCGCTCAATCAAGCTTGCCGACGCGCTCCACCGGCATAAACGGGTAGTAGCGGAAGATCGCCTTGCCGTAGATGTATTTTTCCGGCACCAGGCCCCAATAGCGGCTATCGCTGCTGTTGCGCCGGTTGTCGCCCATCACGAAGTAATGATGCTCTTTCACGCGCGTCGGCCCGGTCGTGTCTTGCGAGAGGTATTCGGGGTCTAGGTAGCCTTCGTCCATCTGCACGCCGTTGATGTAAAGTTTGCCGCCCTCGACATTGACCTCTTCGCCGGGCAAACCGACGACGCGTTTGATGTAGGATTTCGAGGGGTCTTCGGGATAGAGCAGCACGACGATGTCGCCGCGTTTGATCGGCTCGCGGTCGCCCAGCCATTCGCGTAGCGGATAAATGAACTTGTTGACGAAGATGCGATCCTGATCGTGCAAGCGCGGCATCATGCTCTGGCCTTCGACGCGCACCGGTTGCACCACAAAGACCACGATCAAAACCGCAATCACCCCGGCGAAGAAGACATCGCGCAACAGCGACTTCGCCTCGTACCACAAGCCGCCCTGATCGTAGCCGCCATTGCGCCACGCGCCCAGGTCGTCAATCACGCGAATATCGCCATCGTCATCGGGCGTAATGCCCGGATACTTCTCTTTTTTCATAGCAGGAAATCACCTCGAACATTCAGTTTGAAGAGCCTTGTACTCCGGCCCGCCCAAACGCGGCACAAGATATTATGCGCATCGGGCCTTGTCAACGCAGCGGTTTGGCGCGTTTGCGCGCATTACGGCAGTACTTGGTGCAACGCGGCTCAATACGAAATCTTGCCTTGCATGGTTGTATCAATCTCGGCCTGCGTGCCCGCGCCGAACAGGAACGCCTGCATATTATCCAGCAAGAAGGTCTGATGATCGGGATTGATCGTGCTCAGCCCATAATGGTTGATGAGTTGATTTTGCGACGCCAGCCAAGCCTTCCAGCAAGCCTGGCAAATTTCGGCGTGAATCTTTTTGCCCAACGCGCTGCCAAACGGCGCCTTTTCCAAGCCGGGCAGCTTCTGCTTGCAACGCACACAGGTAATGACCTCTGCCATATGAATGCCTTCTCCTTATCGGTTAAAGATGATGAGAATGAGTAGCGCTTCGCGGTAAACGGCATCTTAGCACAGGCGCACACCGCCGCCGCATCGGCCTATTGACAATCGCGGCTCCATCGCTAAAATCCGCTGCGTTGATAACATTCGTTACGGGCCGTTAGCTCAGTTGGTAGAGCAGCAGACTCTTAATCTGCGGGTCGGTGGTTCGAGCCCACCACGGCTCATCCTTTAGTTTCAATAAGTTACGGGCAATCTTCGGATTGCCCGTTTTCATTTTGTGTGCCTATAGTGTGCCAACGTTTCCAAAAAGTAGACTTTCTAGCTGTGCGGTGGCGTCCGCCTGCATCCCCGGCAAGACGTGCGAGTAGGTATCCAGGGTCAGTGTGATGGAGCTATGCCCCAGCCGCTCGCTGACAATCTTTGGATGGACATTACTGGCGAGCAGCAAGGTTGCCGTGGTGTGCCGCAGATCGTAGAGGCGCAAGCCTTCAGGCAGGCCCGCCCGTTTCAACGCGGGTTTGAAATGACGCTTGCGCAGATTGTTAGGCGAAAAGGGTGTGCCTAGCTCAGACGTGAAGAGCAGATCATGATCTTGCCATGCCGCCCCCAGCTTCAATCTGGCTTCAAGTTGGGCAGTCTTGTGCGCCCGCAAGCGCGTGAGCAGGCTGCGTGAGAGTGGCACAATGCGCCGGGACTTCGCCGTCTTGGGTTCTTCAAAAGTCCAGTCATTGCCGCCCCTGCTCTCAATCAACGCGCGCTGAATCGAAACCGCCCCACGGTGCCAGTCAACATCTTTCCATTGCAATGCCAGGTACTCTTCGGGGCGCATCCCGGTTTCGAGCGCCAGCGTGAAGAGCAAGGCATGGCGGTCGTTGGCAACCGCTTGCAGGAAGGCGGTTGTCTGCTCTTTCGTCAATACCAGCATCTCGCGGCGTTGTTGTTTGGGCAGATCAACCAAGCGCATTACGTCGCGTTCCAGCAAGCCCCATTTCACCGCCTGTTTGAAGGCACTCGAAAGCACGGCATGCGTGTAGCGCACGGAACGCGCGGAAAGTCCGCGTTCGGTCAGCTTCGTGTAAATCGCCTGAAGATCAAGCGCGCTCACGTCAGCCAATCGTTGCCTGCCAATGAGAGGGCGCACGTGCAGTTTGAGCCGGGCGGCGTAGTCTCCGGCCACGCGCTCACGCAAGCGTGGTTGCGCCGCGTCTTTCAACCAACGGTCAAGATATTCATCCACTGTAAGCGGTAAGGCTTCCCACGCCTCGCCGCTGTCCAGGCGCACCAACGCATCGTTTAGCCACTTCTGCGCTTGCGTCTTTGTCCCGTGAAAGGTTTTGTTGTGATAGCGGCGCTTGCCTGTTGCGTCGCGCTTGTCGAAGGCGCGAATCACATAGATTGCGCTTTTCTTGCGCTCAATGATTTGACCGCTGCGGCGCGACTTGGCGGACGGCTTACGAGGCTCGGACGCTGTGTCAGCGGCAGCAATAGTGAGTTGCGCTTCGTTCATCGCTTCACTCCTTTCTTTGCGGCAACGCTTTCATCCAACAAGCCTGGCTGCGCCACTTTCTTTATCGCTTTCTTGGAGTCACTGGCCGTTTTCTTCGGCCTGCCCCGCTGCGGGCGTTGAAAATCCCTCAACACATCGCCCGGAACCAGCCAGAAACGCAAATTACCGACTTCCTGCATTTGCGCGCCGGGCACTTTCCCTTCACGCAACCAAGCCGCCACGGTCGGATAGGGTGTGTTGATTTTGATCGCAAATTCTTGCGCCGTCATAAAGTCTTTTAGCTCCATTTCTGAAAAGTAATACACCTTAATGGTGTTTGCAAGCTCATCCTACTACCCAGGCTGCTATCGGTCAAGCATAAATCAATATAGTTATATTGATTTATGCTTGACTAAAGGAAAACCGATAGAGTAATATGGCTTTCATTGGGAACGAGAAAACGAAAGGCTCAAATGATTATTCTGAACTCGAAAATCTGGGCGGCGACGGTGAGCGGGGCAAAGGCCAAAGCGGCCAACAGCCCCGAATGGTTGCGCGCGATTGAACGGGCTGACCGTGAGATTCAGCGCAGCAAGTATTGGGCGTTCGACGCGCAGACCGGCGTGCTGAAGCTGATGTCTACCACGTCCGGCAAGCTGTACACGATCACGGCTGACCACACGTGCGAGGCCACGGCCAACGGGCGCAAAGCGTGCAAACACAAGGCCGCCCACCGCCTGATGCTGCGCTACGTTGAGAAGCTCGGCGTGGCGTCTGCCGAAGGCAAAGGCATTGTCGCCCCTGCCCCATCCGGCTGGTGGGCCAACGGCGAACAGACTGCCAACGACTGGAAAGCCCGTGACGACGAACGCGCCAACGCGCCGCTGCTTTCGCCCTCGCTTTATTTGCGCGGGGAGAAGTACAACGACATAGACATCTAAAACACAACGGGCCAGCCAGTGCGCAAACACTGGCTGGCCCTCATCACAACCACACGCCGAAGCGCGCAGATGTCACTTACAACGCCATCCTACCGCTTCGGCCTCTCCGATTGAAAGGCAATCGCAATGCAGACCTATCAAGATTACCAAACGAAGCAAACCGAATTTGAGCAAGAGGCCAACGACAAACACGAAACCACGGGCGCGCTCATTCACTGGCTCTTTCTGCTCATCGGTGCGGCGATCAGCGCGGGCGCAAGTTACTTCATCGGCCACAAGGGGCTGAGCGGCAATGAATTCTATACGCGGCTCATCGGCGCGCAGAATGCCGCGCTGTTGGTCGTGGCTGCGCTCGATGGCACGTTTCTGGCTTTGTGCTATGGGATGGCCTCGTTTCTCAAAAGCAGCGAGCAACGCGCCTTGGCGGGCCGTGCGCTGGTTGTGGTGAAGCTGGTCTTATGCGCCAACATCCTGGCCGCGTTCCTGCTCATTCAGAAAGCCTCTGTGCTGCCCATTGTTTAGGGATATGTCGTCTATGGCGCGCCCTTGGTTATCGGCGCGACGCTCTGGCTGTGGTCTTCCCTCTACACCAAGCGGCGCAAGAACGTGATGATGGCGCAGGCGCTCGACACCCAAGCCAAGCGTGACGACATTTGGCGCACTCAATACTTGGCGGATCAGCAACGCAATCGCGCTGCCTATGATCTGGCTGCCAATTCGCCCGCGATGAATGCGCTGCGTAATGCCGCCGCGCGGCGCAAGGCCATCGAAGCCGTGGCCGCTGAATTCGCCTTGCCCTTTGCCGAAGCCGAGCGAATTTACAGCGAAGCCGAACGTAGCCGCACGACCGCGCCGCCATCACAACCCCCGGTGCCGAAACCTACGGCCGTGTGGCGTGGCGGCCAACAAATCAGCAATGGTGTGGATTGGGAGAAAGCCCCAAAAGCCTAGCGCCGGTGGTTGTGCCCCCGCCGTTCTCATCCAACGGCGAATCATCGGCGACGCGCTCGACGGTTCCCGCCGCGCCTATCCGAACAGCCGAGACTAAGGCCGCAGAAAAATGTGGCGGTAGCGGGTCAACGGCAAAACGTGGCGGTAGCGGGTCTGGCTCGTTGCCATCGCTGCCTGACATCCAATGGGAGAAACGCACCGACCGGCCTGGCTATACCGCCTGGCACGCTCCTGAAGGTGCAAAGGCGCATCGCAACACGAAGACTTATCTTGGTTATGTGGGCAAGCGGCAGTTGGCGAAGTGGCTGGCGCTGCCGGTGCCGCAACGGTTCGCGGTCATCGCAGAGTGGATTGCCACCCGGCTGGCGGAGAAGGGGATTAGCTGAGCCTTTGCACCGCTGCCGCCTTACGCTATGATGCGCGCAACTGGCGGCGATAAATCTAATGGCTGAGAACGCCGCCGAATTTCGGGGGAGTCCAACGACTCCCCCTTCGCTTTTTATGGGCACAAATTTAATTCCCGCCACTCATTGAAACGCCGAATGTACGCGTGAGACCTTGCCGCCGTGCCCCGAAACGCAACTTGAAGAATGTCGTTTCGCTTTACCGGATTTACGCCCCAGGCGGAAGAGGAACGGGAGCCTCAACTTGACCTGGCCGCGCTGCTCGTGCGCCGTCCCGCCATCACGTTCTATGCGTTGATGGGGGGCGACGCCATGAGCGGCGCACATATCAACGACGGCGACTTGCTGGTGATCGAGCCTGCCGAAAGGTACGCGCACGATCAGCTTGTGCTTGCCTTCGTGGACGGCACAACCCTTGTGCGCCGCCTGTCGAATGAGCGCGGCCAACTCGCACTGCAAGCCGCCAACACAAACTATCCCACCATCCCGCTCAACAATGATTCCGGCTGGTCAATTCGCGGGCGTGTGGTCGCTTCGATCACGTTCCATCGCCCGCCAACCATTGCGCTCCCCAAAGTGAGTTAGCCCCTATGCAGTACCCAAAATCCGCCATCACCCTGGTTGACGCCAATGCGTTCTATTGTTCCTGCTTTGCCGCGTTTGATGCTTCGCTCGCGGGCCGCCCCGTGGTCGTGCTCAGCAACAACGACGGCAATGTGATTGCCCGGAGCAGGGAAGCCAAAGCCCTGGGCATCACGATGGGCCAGCCCTTCTTTGAACTGCGCGGACTGGTGGCTACGCACAACGTGGCAGTCTTCAGCAGCAACCACGGGTTCTTTGCCGAAATGTCGGAGCGGTTTCAAACGTTGCTCTACAACTATTCGCCCGTGGTCGAGCATTACTCGATTGATGAAGCCTGGCTTGACCTGCAGCCCACGGCGCGGCTCTCACTCACTGACATTGGCCGCGAAATCAAAATCCGTGTGCAGGCGCTTTCCGGCATCCCCGTGTCGGTCGGCATCGCTGAAACGAAAGTGCTGGCGAAAGTCGCAATGGAGCACGCGAAGACATCAGCCAAAGCGGGGGGCGTGCTCGATCTGACGCGCTCGAAATATCAAGACGCGGCGCTGGCACGCTTGCCCGTGGCGGACGTGTGGGGCATCGGCCCCAGCTACACCGAACTGCTCAACCGCCACGGCGTCACCACGGCCAAAGCGTTGCGCGACACTGACGACCGCTGGGCGCGCCAACAAATGACCATCGTCGGCTTGCGCATCGTGCACGAACTGCGCGGTATTCAATGCTTCCCGCTTAACCCGCAAACACCCCAACGCAAAATGGCAACCGTCTCGCGGTCATTTGGCAAGGCCACCGCAGACTTCGGCGAAGTGCGCGCCGCCGTCGCCTGGTTCGCAGCCCGCGCGGCAGAAAAGCTGCGCCGCGAACAAATGCTGGCGGGCCGGCTCAACGTCTGGCTCGGCACTGATCGCTTCCGGCTGGACGCGCCGCAGTTTTCGGATTCGCTCACGCTGGCCGTCGCGCCGCTCAGCAACAGCACGCTCGAACTCTCACACCTGGCCTTGCGCGGGCTGGAAAGAATCTGGCAGCCCGGCTACGCCATCCGGCGCGCTGGCGTGACGTTGAGCGAGTTGGAAGCGGAAGCCACAGCGCCGCGCCGCTTGTGGGAAGACGACCGCTTTGAAGGAATGAAGCGGTTGCATCAGGCAATGGACTTCATCAATGCGAAGTTTGGGCGGGACACTTTGCGCTGCGGCTTGTTTCCGTCGGCGGGCAGGTGGCGCACAAAGGCGGAGTTTGCCGCTCCTGGATACACGATAAAGTGGGGCGACATTGCGGTGGCAAATTGAAGCTTGATGCGACGGGGGGCTTGGCCCTGTCGCCAACATCACACGCAGCCAGTGATCCGCATCACACCGCGTTGCCGCTGCTTCGTGTAAATTGCGCGTGCGGAAAAAGCACTTACGCTTAAAGAAAATTATGAGACAAGCGAAACTTATCAAAAAGGCCGAACTCGCTGAGCAAGCGCCGCCGCGCAAGCAACCAAGCGCCGCGCCCCACCAAACGTTGACCAGCCTTACGCAAAAGACGGTGAAGCAGTGGATTGAAGCGCGCCAACACTCACGCAGTCAGAATCCGCGCGCGGCATTTGCTGCCTTATTCACTGCGGAAGCTTGAGCATGGTGCGCAGTCACTTCCGTTTCTCAGTCCCACTCCGCTGCCGTTTGCCCGAAGGACAATGTTTAACCCCTTCGTGTTTCCGTGAATTCGGCAACTCCGGCGGTAGATCAAGCTCATCATCAATCAGCACATCAACCCACACATTAGCCGCACGGGCATACTTCAGCAGAATTGGCAGCGGCGGTTCGTGGGTTCCCAACTCATATTCAGAAACCCTTGCGCGATCCATTTGAACGGGTATGTCCAACTGCTGAAGCATTCCGTTCTGCGAGAGACCTAGACCATTACGAATTTGCAGAAGCTTTTCAGCCAAGCGTTGGGGCTTGGGGCGTGCTGATCTTCCCATCAGGATTTACCTCCTGATGGGGCGATGCCATCCGTTCTGCTCTTGAGGCTAGTCGTATTTACGACTAGAGTGCGCCTGCAAACTGATTGCGCCAAGAACACAGGCTTTCTGTGCTCGGCGGCGAAGTCCATCACGCAAGATGTTGAGAAAGGCTTCGCATCAGTTTGTCAAACAAATCGAATGCTGAAGATACCAAAGGGGGTGGCTGGCTGTCACGCTGATCGCCCTTAGTTTGCTGTATTCAATCTCCGACCCCATCCGACCCCAACAATCAAGCTTGCGCAGCCTGTGCGGCAAGTCACGAAGCTCCGACCAAGCCTGGCAAATCAGCAAGAAAGGATCAACTCCTATGAAGTACCTATCAACCTTGTTTCTACTCTGTCTCTTTCCGCTCTCGCTCCGCGCCGATGAGTTACGCGGGAAAGTCGTTGGCATTGCAGACGGCGACACGTTGACCGTGCTTGATGCGTCGAACGCGCAACACAAAATCCGCCTCAATGGGATTGACGCCCCGGAGATAGGCCAAGATTTCGGACAAGCCAGCAAACAAAACCTCTCAATGCTGGCTTTCAGCAAGGACGTGGCCGTAGTCTGGTCGAAACGTGATCGTTATGGACGTATCGTCGGCACAGTGATTTATGGCGCGCTTGATCTGAGCCTGATACAACTGCGCGATGGTTTTGCTTGGTATTTTCGACAGTACGAACAGGACGTGCCGCCGGTTGAGCGTCTGCTTTATGCCGCTGCCGAAGAGGCTGCGCGTACTCAGCGGCGCGGTTTATGGCAACAGCCTGGCGCGCGTCCGCCGTGGGAAGTGAGGCATCCTGAGCAGGCCGTTGCGGCGAGGCCTTCACCCGTCGAGGACGTGGCGTTACGCTTTAGGAATCTGACGCAACTTGAGCAGGCCGTTGCGGAGACGCCTTCACAGCCAGTCAATCCAGTCACTCAAGGTGCCATTGTTTATTGGACGCAGGGCAGCCTCTTTTACCATCGGGAAAGCTGCCTATATTTGCTGTCTCCAGCAAAGCCATATTCACTGGCTGCAATCAAGTCACGGGCACATCCATGCGCTTTATGCGCACCGGCTGAATTGTTATCGGAGGTCAAATCAATCTCCGAACAGCCAACTCCGCCGCCACCGCCACCGGCGGCGAGCAGCGCGCCAGTGACAAGCTCGTCCCCAACATACACAAGCCCACGGGCGAGCTATCGCACATACATTCGCGGGCCGCGCGGCGGCTGTTACTACATCAACGGCAACGGAAATAAAACATATGTTGCACACAGCTTTTGCAGGTGAACGTGAAAGGAATCAACCATGCACTGCCAACGATGTAATCAAGAGAATCACATTGACGCGCTTTTCTGCAATCACTGCGGCCAGCAGCTTCAAGCGCCGCCGCCGTTACCGCCGAATAGCAACGGCGTTCTCAATTTCATCATCGCCATTGTGATGGGGGGGTTCTCTGGCACACTAATCTATTCAATGCTGACGATACTGATGGAGAATCCCGCCAGTAATGCCCGCTTCTCGACTAACGCTGTGGTTGTGATGTTGCTAGGCAGTTGGGTGCTCTCAGTTTGCATCTTGCTCTACAAAACCAGCACAACCACGGGAGTAATCAAGAAAGGCTTTCTACTCGGTGCGGCTGAATGGTTGCTGATGATTGGGGCAACCTTGTTCGCTGCAACTCGTGAACTCGCGTTCTCGCCTGTAGGTGATTCATCGGGAGCTTCTGCCACTGGCGCTGTGATTGGCGGAGGTATTGCTGTTTTCGTTGGCGGCGCATTCTGTTTCTTTATGATGCTTATCTGCCTCGCCGGTTACGCTATTACGCATTTTTGGGCGCGTGAGACGAGACCAGACCGTGGCTAGCTCTTTTCCGGGGCAAGTAGAGGTTGATCGAAGAGTGATTATGCCGACTTCTTGTTTGGGGCTTCCAGTGAATCGCACATCGCGCGCGACAGTGGGAAATTATTCCTGACAATATGAAAGGTCAAGCGTAAACATTTGAAGCACGATACAGAACCCATTGCCAAGCCAATGCAAAAAGGCTGGCAAACCCATTCACGGATGACCCAAGCAGCCAACGCAACTGCGGTTCGACTGCTTGCCGGTTTCCCCCTCAGCGTAAAACGGTACCCGGTGCCGGGTGCTGATTTTCGGCACACAGTATCGCTTTTCCAAGTCCCGTTAGCCGTGATGCTGTTCGCCCAGCTTCTATGGACGATGCGAAATTGCGGCGGCAGTATAAATGGCCCTGCCTCACTACTTCGGGTTTTTCAAAAGGGGGCTACCCCCCCTTTTTTTGCGTGGGGGCCTTTTTATTGTGCCGCTATTCCCCGCAATCCTGTCGCGGTTGTCTGTTGCACCAATTCCATCACCTCGGCGTCATCATAACTTCAGATCAACCATGCTCATTGGCAAGGCCCAGCCTCATTCATTTGCGGCCAACGCCGCCGCCAACTCCGGGAATGACTGAGCCAGTAGCCACCTGGCTCGCGCCTCCCGCTGCTCCGGCGTGTCGCCTTGTGCGGCGGCGGTCAGCATGGCAAGGACTTCCTTGGCAACTTCTTGGATCGTCCGCGTGTCCGGCGGACGCAAGTCCCGCGCGCACACCCGGCAACGGTTCGGATTGTCCGGCACGCGCGTGATGAAGCCCAGCCGTAGCGCAATGTCGGGCGCGGCCTTGATGGCAATCCGTCGCGCGGCCTCTGCCGTGAAGCCTCTGCCAATCTGATCTGCATAGATTTCGTCAAATAACGCCCGCGCTTCCGCCAGCGGCCAATAGGGATTCCCGCAGGCGTGGCATTCGCCCGTGTCCAGGCGCTCTTCGAGCTTGGCAATTCGTCTTTCGTAACTCACGCTGCTTTCTCCTTTCTGATTTCCTGCATCCTTTCGAGCGAGGCCAATCGCTCCTCGACCTCCAACACTTCGCGCGCCTTCAACGAGTATTCCAAAATGGAGCGGGCCGCGCTGACCCGCTCGCCCGGCTTGGCGACGGCATCGTCCAGCACCGCGCGCAAGGTCTCGACAGCCTTGATGCTGGCCGCT
>JANOWX010000828.1:0-1834 GCA_031418175.1 Acidobacteriota bacterium
AGCTGAGTGTCGGGGGCGTGTTCGCCGTGACATTGACGGTCAAATTGGCCGTTGCGTTTAAGCCTTGCGGATCGGTCACCTTTAGCACGACCGTGTTGCTGCCCGTCACGGCGTTACACAACGCCGCGACATTGGCCGTCACCGTGCCGCCCGCATTGGTGATGCCGCTGACCGTGATGCCAGCCGGCACGGTCAATGCCGTCACCGTCAAATTGCCCGCAGTCGTCTCAGCATCATTGACCGTAGCGATGGTGGCGTTGGCCGCCGGGCTGCCCGCTTGCCGCGTGATGGCGGCTGCCGCAGTGATCGTAGGCGGCGTGTTCGTTGGCTGTTGGGCGCAGGCAGAAAACTCCGACGTATTGCCGTTGGCATCGGTCGCCGTCGCGGTGATGAAAGTCTTGCCGCCGACCGGTGCGTAATTGAAAGTGAAGGAGCCAGGCGCGCCAAGCACCGTCGCGCCGAGAAAGACCTCGCCTTCGCCGTTGCCAGACGCGTCGCAAGCCGTGTTGGCAAAGAATTCGAGGCGGATCGGATAAGTCGAATTAACTGCCGTGCTGTCGAGCGAGCCGCTGACCGTGCCCGCCGCCGTGATGGGATTGAGCACGGGGAAGTTTTGCAGGTTGTTCGGGCCGGTGTCGCCATCGCCCACATCATTGGCCGTCACGCCGTCGCCAATCAGGTCAATGCCCAGACCGGCGTTGCCGAAAATCTCATTCGCCAGCACGCGATTGTTGAGGGAAGGCGTAACGTTGTCTGTGACAACCGCCACGCCTGCTTGTCCGTTGTAGGTGATACGATTGGCCGCGCCCGCCGCCGTCCCACCAATCAGATTGCCGCTGGAGATGATGGCGTGGACGCCGTGCCCTCCATTCGGCAATGCCGCCGTACCTGCGGCATTAACGCCAATGAAATTCCCCTGCACAGTGTTGTTATTGCCCCGGATGTAAAACGTGACGCCCGCCCCGGCGTTGCCGGAGATCACATTGCGCGTCCCGGCTGCCGTGCCGCCGATGAAGTTGCCGTTCGCGCCTTCGGTGATGACCACGCCCGCACCGTTAGCCAGCGCGGCAGTGCCAGCGGCATTGGTCCCGATGTAATTGCCTTGCACCTGATTGTTCGTGGCGGTGAAGGCCAGCCCAATGCCCGCTCCACTGTTGCCGGAAATCAGGTTGCGCGCCGCTGCCGTCGTGCCGCCGATCAGGCTGTTGGAGCTGGTCAAAAAGATGCCTTCGCGCGCGTGCGGCAGGGCCACGGTGCCGGTGACATCGGTGCCGATGTAATTGCCTTGAATCGTGACGTTGTTGCCGCCGCCTTGAATGCCGACGCCGCCATTGCCTGAAATGATGTTGCGCGCGCCGGAGGCTGTGCCGCCGATGACCGTGTTGTCGCCCGCGAAATCTATGCCTAATGCCAAATTCCCCAGCGCCGCGGTGCCAGCAGCATTTGTGCCGATGAAATTGCCAAGGATTTGGGTGCCGGTGGTGGTTGCGCCGTCAATACCAATCCCATTCAGATTGGCCGAGATGACGTTACCCGCCCCAGGCGCAGTGCCGCCGACAATGCAGTTATTGGAATTCTGAATCACGACTCCTTGGCAACCATTTCCCAGCGCCGCGTCGCCGTTAGCAGTCACGCCAATGTAATTGCCGAGCACTTGATTGCCTGTAGCCCCGGACGCGATCAAGATCCCGAGGCACGCATTGCCAGAGATCAAGTTGCGTGCGCCTGCTGCCGTTCCGCCAATCAGATTGTTGGGCGACTCTTCGACGAGCACGCCATACTGGCTATTCCCGATGGCTTGTGTGCCCGCGGCATTGGTGCCGATGTAATTGCC
>JANOWX010000829.1:0-4510 GCA_031418175.1 Acidobacteriota bacterium
GTAAGTAACATCCGCGAGCAGGTTGCGGTTGTTGTAGGCATACGTCGCCGTCGCCCCGCGCGGGTCGCTCACGGTTTGCACCAGGTCGTTGGCGAAGTAGCCGTAGGTGTAATTGACGTTGTTCGTTTCCGGCGTGCGCTGCTTCCAGAGGCGGCCATAACCGTCGTATTCAAAGAAACGCTCCTGCTTGGCGCTGCCGTTGTTGTAGTGCTCGATGCGCTGCAACAGGTCGCGCTCGTCATAAATGTACTTGGCCTTGCCCAGCAAATTCCAGGGATAAGGCGAACGCTCCTGCGCTTCATCCAAGCGGCCCAGAAAGTCATAGGTCAAATCGCGCGTCTTGCCGCGTTGGTCAATCACGCGTGTGGTTGAATAGCCCGCGCAGGTGCACGCGGTGTAAATGTAATCGAGCACGTTGTAATCGGGCGTGCGGACTTTGCGTGTGCGGTCGAGCCGGTCGTTCCAGACCGTCGTCCAGCGATAGCCCGCGCTGGCATCGTCGCCCGCCGGAATCAAACTGCCATCCACTTCGGTCGGGTTGGTCTCTTTGGTGTGCATCAACAATGGATTGCTCGCGTTGTCGTCCAGATAAGACAGCCCGTACTGAAAGCGTTTGATCGTATAACGCCCGCTCACCCCATTGGGATGTTCGCTGCCGTACCAGCGCAACTGTCCCGCGCCATCCCACGCCGTGAAGTTATACCGGCTGGTAGTGGTCGAGGTAATCGTGTAATCGGCGCGCGCCAGCCAATTGTCCCAATACTCGCTCACCACCCCGCCGCCATCCGGGCGATAAACAGCATTGCGCCGGTCTTTGCCGTCGTAGGTGTAGGCATAGCGATTTTCTTTCGTCCCTGTCCCGCTGGTGCCGGCCAGGTGATAGCTTTCCAGCACGTTGCCGGAATAGTAATGGTACTTCGCGCCGCTCCAATAACTGTCGGCATCGCGGACGCGCGTGGCTGGCCCGCGCACTTCGCCGATGCCCGGTGTGATGTCGAAGTTGTTCTCGTAATAGAACTGCGTCTCCTTGCTCAGCCCGTCGTAAACCGACACCGGGTTGCCGGTTTTGTCATACTTGGTGCGGGTGGTCTTGGCGCCCGCGCCCGGCACTTCGTATTGCGTCACGGTCGTCGTATTGCCGCGCCCGGCGATGAAGCCGGTGCCGTAATTCGTGCCATCGTGAATCGTCGCGCTCAAGCTGTAGTTGGTCGCGTCGAAATAGGCGCTTTCGTCGTAGGTATAGCCCATCTTCGAGACGAGATTGGCCGTACCCGCGCCTTTGTACAACCGCGTCTCTTTGGGCAATCCGTATATGTGCGCGTTCAGGTAAGCCGCGCCATTTTCATAGGTGGTTTGCGTATGCCGGTAAACAGTCGTCGTGTTGCCCTGATATTCGCTGACATCGTTGGGCAGCGCGACGCCCGCAATGGCTGCGGTGTCATAACCGACCGTGGTGTAACGGATGTTGCCGCTAGCGGTGATCTTGGTGCTGGCGACACGCAAATTGGCGTCGTAACTGAGACCGGTGTCTTTCGTGTAAACCACCTCGGTGGTCTTCAACGCATTGCCAGCGTTGTAAGCCGACAGGCTCTCGTATTGTTTCACCGTGTGCGTCAGCCGGTCGGCGCTCACATCGGTGCGGAAGTAGCGGCCCAGCAGATCAATGACCAAACTGTAATTGCTGGCGGGATAATACTGATATTCGTACTGCGCCGTGTAAAACGTAATGCCGCCGCCATTGCTGGTTTGCGCCGTCCATCCGGGCGTGGCACTGGTTGGGCTCCAATTTTCGGCCCATTCCTGGCGCAACGAAAATTCCGGGCAATCGCTTGGCAACGTGCCGACATTGGGCGGCAAGGTGAGTGCGCCCGCCGGTGAAGAATAGCCCGCCACGGTCGGCAAATTGTAACGCGTGAAGGCCACGGCGCGTTCGCTGCCTTGCCCGCTCACGGTCGGCGCCCATTTCTCGATCTGATAAACCTGCCCGTAGCTGGTGTAAAAGAACCGCTGGCTAGACAGATTGGGATAGGTCAAATACCACGGCACCCAAACCTGTGTGCCGTGCAAAGTGCTTGGATCGGTCGTGATTCCGCTGGCAAAGGCCGTGCTGTTGGCCGCGATGGTCACCGCCGCATACGAAATCACCAGGTATTTGAACCACGCTGCGCCACGCAACTGCCGCACCTCGCGCAGCAGATTGCTCTCGTAGTAAAAATCAATCACGCGGCCCAGCGTGTCGGTGACGGAATCAATGTCCCACTCGTGCGTGTTGTTCGCCACGCCGTTGCCATTGACGATTTCGGCATTGGTGATGGTGATGCAATTGCCGTTGCGGTCTTTGATCTTTTTGGGCAGCAAACGGCGGCCATTGGCTACCCCCGCGTACATTGGTATTTCAAAACTGAACTGTGTGCCGTTCATCAGCTTCAATACCTTGCTGCTATCGTCGTATTCCAAATAGGTCGAATCGTAACTGACATATTTCGCCGTAGCTGAGTTGTAAGCCAGCAAATGCCGTGTGCCATCCGGCTCGACATAGATGAACGCAGCTTTCCCGCTTACCGAATCAGTAAAGGGGGCGATGGTAATACCGGAAGTCACCCCTTCGATGGCCCCGAACCCGATGCGCCAGCCCGGCCCGGTCGTGCTCTTGTCCAAATTGAAGGCCAGCGTGCTGCCGCTTTTCACATAGATGTTGCTGTTGTAGGTCAACGACAAATTCAAATCCAACCCGGCGCGTCCGGGCAACGCCAGCACTGGCGCAACGAAGTTTACGTTTTGCGAACCGAGGTTGACCGATTGACTGCCCGTCGTGCTGCCACCCGTCGGGTCAGCGTCTTCAGCGGCTTTTGCGCCCGCGCGCCCGACCGAGTTGTAGTACTTGTGCTCTTCCGAGTAATAGGCCGGGAAACCGCCACCGCCACCGCCGCCCGGTTCCGGGTCATCGTAAGGGCTGCTGGGAACGTTGTTGATGGTCACGCGGGGCTCCGGCGCATTGGGCCGGTTGTTGCGCATGTAATCCAACATGCCCGGTGGTATCTGTCCTGGCCCACCGCCGCCCGGCCCGCCACCACCAGGGCCGCCGCCACCTGGCCCACCGCCACCGCCGGGATCGGGTGGCGAATCGTCTTCAGTTCTGCCGCCTTTCAGAAAGACTTCGATTGCCCCACCCAGATTGACCACGCCGCCGCTCGTCACTTTGCCTTCGAGCACTGCGGCTTTGCGCGCACCCAAAATCAAACTTTGTCGCGTGGTTGCCGCCGACACCCACGGGCGCAACGATTTCAGCAAGCCTGCCGCGCCCGCCACCAATGGCGCTGCCGCCGACGTGCCGGTCAACGTGGTGAAACCGCCGCCGCGCGCTGTGGTCAGAATGCCCACGCCGGGCGCACCCAGTTGCACTTTCTCTTGGCTCCAATTGGAAAAGGTCGCCAGTTGATCGCTATTGTTTGTGGCCGCCACACTAATCAGGTTGCTGGCGCTGTAACCCGCCGGGTAATAGGGATTCAGCCCGATGTCTTGCGCCGCGTTGCCCGCCGAAGCCACGACCAGCACGCCCTGTACAGCGGCGCGTTGAATGGCGTCGTAAAGCGCCTGCGAATAACCTTCGGTGCCGAAGCTGCAATTGATGACCTGCGCGCCGTGCGCGACGGCATAATCCAGCGCCTCGACCACGTCGGCAATGCTGCCGCTGCCGGTGGCATCCAGCGCCTTCAGCGCCATCACGTTGGTTTCCCACATCACCCCGGCGATGCCGAATCTGTTGTCAGTGGCCGCACCGATGATGCCGCTCATCGCGGTGCCGTGCCCGTTGTCGTCGCTCACATCGTTCGTATCGTTGACGAAGTTCCAGCCGAAGGCATCGTCTTTGTAACCATTGCCGTCATCGTCTTTGTTTCTGTCGCCGTTCAATTCGGCCTGGTTTTTCCAGAGGTTGGGATACAAGTCGGGATGGCGCACTTCGACGCCGGTATCAATCACTGCGACGATGGCCTGGCGCGCGCCTTTGGTCTTTTGCCAACCGGCCAGTGCGCCGATGTCGGAACCGGGCAGGCCGTTATCGCGCCCGTCGTTGGCGAGCGCCCATTGCGTTGCAAAAAGTGGGTCGTTGGGTAACGCAGAAGCGTTTTGCCGCGCCTTACCAGCGCGCGGGCTGGCTTTACCAGTGCGCGGGCGTGTTTTGCTGCTGCCAGGTAATGCCTTGCCGGTGTTGGCATCTGAACGCGCGACGAGGTAATTCGGCTCAGCCCATTCGATCAACTGATCGAGTTGGCGCACAGTGTTCAAGGTGTTGGTGACGTCAAAACCGTCTTTCAGCTTGAGGCGTTTGAATTCGCCACGGCCACGCTGGTCTTTGTGCTCCTTGGCAAAGGCGTCGAGGATTTGTTCGCGTTGCGCCGGTGTTACATGCTCACGAAACTTGATTAACATCTCACCCGGCTTGCGGGCGTGTAACTGTTGGGGGGGGCTAGACTTGATGGTTTTTACTGCTGGGTTGGCGGCGGCGGCT
>JANOWX010000830.1:0-2520 GCA_031418175.1 Acidobacteriota bacterium
GCGCGCCGCGATGCCGCGCTCAAACGCGCCAAAGAACTCGCGCCAAAGGTGAGCGCGCAAGAGCAGCTTTATCTCGCCGCTGTCGAAGCGCGCTACAAAGGCGAAAAGAGCACCGTGCAAAACAACGCCTTCCTCGGCGCAAGCGATGCTTACACCCAAGCGCTGCGCAAGATTGTCGCCTTCTATCCCAACGACAACGAAGCCAAACTTTTCCTCGCGCTGGCCTCGATGTCCGGCTATGAACGCGACGGCACACCGCGCCCCGGCACCGTCGAAGCCATCGCGCTGTTGCAAGTCGTACTAGCGCGCGATCCGCAACACCTGGCCGCACACCATTACATGATCCACGCCACCGAAGCCGGCAAACGCGCGGTTGACGGCGTTGCGGCGGCGGACATTTACGGCTCGCTCGCGCCGCAGGTCGGCCACGCCGTGCACATGCCCGGCCACACCTACGTCCACGTAGACCGCTGGGATGACGCCGCGCGCGCCTTTGAAAATTCAGCCGCCGTAGATCGCGCCTACATCCGCGACAATAACGAAACGACCGATCACGCCGCAGGCCCATACGGACACAACGTCCATTTCCTGACGATGGTCTACAACTATCAAGGCCGTTACCGCGACAGCATCAAAGCGAGTCAGGAACTGCTGGACGCCGTCGCCAAACCCGGCGAAGACAAGTCGCGCACGGCTTTGGAAGCACGCCTGGCACGGTTGCGCACGTTGGTGCGCTTTGAAAAATGGGACGAGATTCTGGACGGCAAGACGCTGCCGAATGCAGGCCAATTCGAGGTCTTCAACGCCTGGCGCATCTACGCCATAGGCTTGGCGAAACTCGGCAAAGGCGACGTGGCAGGTGCGCGCGAACAACTGGCCGCGCTCGAGCGTGAAGCGGCGTTCATCCGCGAAAAGTTCCCCAAGGAAAAAGACCTGCCGCAAGCGGGACGCCAACGCCAGCAAGCCAATGCGATGAAAGTCGCGCCGTATGAATTGCGCGCCCGCATCCTCGCCAAAGAAGGCAAGGCGGATGAGTCGCTCGCGCAGTTCAAGCTGGGCATTGAGGAAGAATACAAGCTCGGCTATTCAGAACCGCCGATTTACCCAAACCCGATGGAAGAGGCGGCAGGACGCACGGCGCTCGCCCTGCAACGCTGGAAAGACGCCCAAGACTTTTTCACCGCCGCGCTCGAACGCGATCCCGGCAGCGGCCGCGCCTATTTCGGTCTGATGCAAACGCACCAAGCTTTGGGCAAGACGGACGAAGCGCGCCAGCAATTGGCCAAATTCGTCAAAGCCTGGGCGCGCGCCGACGCCGACGTGCCGGAGATGGTCAAAGCGAAAGAGCTCGCGCCGTTCCCGGCGGGTTCTTCCGGCAACAAGTGATAGATGACTGAACTGCAACCCCGATCACGAGCAGCCTATGCCGCGCGCAGCCTGCTCGTGCTCTGTCTCGGCCTGCTCTCCCGTTCCAAACACATCTCGCTGCCAGCCTTCATCGCCGCATACGCCGGAGACACGCTCTGGGCGCTGCTCGTCTTTCTGGGCTTCGGCTGGCTCTTCCCTGCACATTCCACCATTCGCGTTGCGTTGTATGCGGCAGCGTTTTCATTCGGCATCGAATTGAGCCAGCTTTATCACACGCCTTGGCTGGATGCGTTGCGGGCCAATCACTTTGCGGCGCTGGCGCTGGGGCAGGGCTTTTTGTGGAGCGATCTGGTTTGTTATGCGGTGGGAATTATGCTGGGCGCAGTGGTTGAACAGTTGGCAAAGCGGGGCAAACAGCAACACGGTTAGGCTACCTTCAGAAGAGAAAGCTGGCTTCAATCGCACGCTGCAGCAAGTTATTGACAGGTTAGCGCCAGTAGCAACCGCTGCGGTTTGGCAGGTTTGTGGCTGCTGGAGAAATTGTTATACTCGCGCCGCCGTGCACCAGCCGAAACGCCCAAACTGCAATCTGGAGGCATGCGATACGACATGGAATTGCTCAAACGTCTGCGTGACCTATTACTGACGCAATCACCTGACATCCCCGCTGCCAAAGCGCCAGAGCTGACAGTGTCAACGCTGGTTCACCAGCCTGACGTCTCGTTGACTTTGCTGGAAGCCATTACGCCCGGACAGTTGCTCAATCAGCGTTACCTTATTGAAAAGGAACTCGGTCACGGCGGCGTGGGCGTGGTCTATCTGGCGCGCGACACAAAAGTGCATGACCGTCCGGTCGTCATCAAAGTGCTGCTCGATCAAGTAACCAACTCGGCCAATTATGTGTGGTTCGCCAAAAAGTTCGATGAGGAGATCAAGGCACTCGCCCGGATAGATCACCCCGGCATTGTTGGTGTGTTCGATGCAGGCAAAACCGCCGAGGGAAAAGCTTTCATTGTGCTCCAATTCATCGAGGGAAGAGATTTGCGCTCGGCGCTGAAACCCGGCGGAATGGAGCCTGCGCGCGTGGCGGCGCTTGTGCGGCAAATGGGGCAAGCGCTCAGCGCCGCGCATGGCAAAGGCGTGATTCACCGC
>JANOWX010000831.1:0-8894 GCA_031418175.1 Acidobacteriota bacterium
ACGGCCTTGTCGAATTGCGTGCGCAACTCTTCGGTCGGGCTGAAAAAATGGACGATGAAGGCGAGCAGGCAGATCAGGAAGAAGTGCGTGACATAGGGCGCGCGGCCCTGTTGCAACAGCACATATGCGCCAATGCCCAGATAAATCAGGCCGATCAGCGCCAGATAAAGATCGCGCGCCGTATGCGTCGGGCGCGGGTCGAGCCGGTCGAGGTAGGCGACGCCTTCTTTGATCGGATAGTTTTCGCGCACGACCAAGTAACTCAGCCGGTAACCGTCTTTGATCTGGTCTTTGACTTGATCTAGGTAAAGCTGAACCAGGTGCGCGCGTGGCACTTCGTCAAAGGCATCGGTGCGCGGATCGCACATGCCCTGGCAGATGCCCTGCAGAATGTCGCCCGCGCGCACGCCCGCGCCGTAAGCCGGGCCCTTGGGGTCAACGCTTTCGGCGACGATGCCGTTTTGCGCGTGGTCAATCCAGATGACGCCGTCGGTGGGCACTTCTTTTTGGATTACGCGGTCGCGCAGATTGAACGCGCCGCCGATCACCGCCAAGGCGGCGAGGAAAAGCAGCAGCAGCGTGCGCGTCGTTACCCTGTTTGTGCCTGGTTGCGGAGTCACTTTTTTTACTTCACTCGATTCCTATGAAACAGCCTGCCTGACTGTGATGCGCAAGCACGTACCAAACTCGTGGAGCGGTTGCTGTGAGGGACACTGTGTGAGGGGGTGCCGACTTTCAAAGTTCGACTGATTCGACGTTTAGAGGCAACTGTTATTCCCAGCGAATTTGCTGCCTGTCTTCGTCTTAAACCAGTCTGTTTTGCAGCGTTCTGAACAGATTCGCCCTTGCAATGCCAGGGAGTGGGCCAGAATTTCTTCAGATTTTTGGACTGCCTTCCGAGAATTCGGATTGCTGTGTCGGTTGCCGCAAAAATGCACAAAAGCCGCAAAAGAAACCAAACCAGTCAAAACGTTTTGCGTTTTTTGTGCTTTTTTGCGGCGGCCTGAATCTCATTGCTCGTGCGGACTACTGACATGTTTATTACCAGCGAAATGCCAGACCGCCGCGCACCGTCCGTTGCGCGCGGGCCGCGACGATTTGCGCGGTGCCGTCATCCGCGCCCAGCGCTTGGTTGAGCAGGTTGCGCACATCCACCAGCGCTTCCCAACGCAACGGCAAGCCAAAGCTGGGCAATTCCTGCGTGACATAGATGTTGATGTTCGGATCGTACACGCTCATCCGGCCCGCAAAAGGATCAATCGCAAAGACCACCGCCGCGGGCGACAGGCGCACGACGGTGGAAACGCGCGTGCCGGTCTTGTGGGCAAAATCCAAATCAAGCTTGGCCGTGGCAAGCTGGAAAAAGCCATTATTGAACAGCCGCCCGGGCGTCAGCGTTTGCAACTCGCGGTTGCTGAAACGCGCGCCGTAACCATAGCTGTAACCCACCGCCGCCGTCACGTGTTCGTTGAAATGCCGGGCGTACATCAAGCGCGCGCCGCGCGCCGCGCCATTCATCGCCGCCACTTGATGGGCGACCTGTTGTATGGCGGCTTGCGTTTGCGGCGAAGCCTTGAGCGGTAGCGCCAGCACGCCCACGCCGTGACCGGAGACGATGTCGTAAAACACCGAGGTCTCGAGCGAGGCCGCGCCGTTTTCAAAGATGCGCTCGACGCCCAGTTCAAAGCGGCGGCTGCGATCCAAAATTGGATCAGCGGCAAAGGCGACCTCGTTTGTCTGCGTTTCAAGCGGCGCGTTCAGGTTTTCGGTGGAAAAGCTTTCGGTCGAATTGGTTTGGCTGCTGCGGGGTGTGATGGCGGCGCTCATCCGCCATTGCGCGGTCGGCGTGTATTGCAAAGAGATGCGCGGCAAGACACTGTCTTGTTGCCCCGCCGCCGAACTGACAAAGCGCGAATAATCAAAGCCGTAAATCACCAGCAACGGTTGAAACACTTGCCATTCATCCGTCGCCGAAACCGAAACCTGGTCGAGCGATTGCGGCGGCCTGATCAGCGGCCCCAATGAGGCGCGGCGTGGCGCGGACAAGGGCAGCGTCGCCGCGTCCAGTATCTCGCCGTTCTGGCCCAGCCGTTTGGCAAGCATTACTTGCCCGTAACCGATGCTGGCCGTGACCTGATGATTGGCCTTCGGGCGCAGCGTCGCATAGGCCGCCAGACGTTGCGGCGCCAGTTCGCCGCTGCCGCGTTGGCCGATGAACGCCATCTCCAGGTTGCCGCCGAGCGTGCCCGACAAGGCGAAGTTCGTCCCAAAGAAACTCGACGCAGGAATGCCGGCGCGTGAACTGGAACCGGCGGCCAGCATTTGCACCATGCCGCGCATGGCCGGACGCGGCGCCGTGATGCTGTCGCCGGCGACGGCGACTTTGTTGTTGGCCGGTTGCTCGGCGTTGCCGTCTTCGTCGAAGTTCAGCACGTGGCGCGGCACGCTGCGGCCAATCCAGCGGTAATCGTCGCTGTCGCCGCGTTTTTGCACCAACGTATCAGTGCGTTTGAGCGTGAAGTTGTAGGGCTGGTTGACCGGGCGCTCTAACAGGATCGGCAGCAATTTGGGCAGGAAGCCTTCGGCGGTGACGCGCAAACGGTAAGCGCCGGGCGCAATGCTCGCGCTGAAGCGGCCCAGCGCGTCGGTTTTGACGCTCTTGAGTTCTTTGCCGCGAAATTGTGCTTCGAGCACGGCGACGATGGCGCCCATCAGCGGTTTGCCCGCGTCGTCTTTGACCGTGCCGGTGGCAAAGGCCAAGGCCGGCGCGGCTTCAACGGTGTTTGCGGTGATGCCCAACAGGGGATTGAGCGTAATTGTTCCCAGCACCCAACCGATCAAAAAGAAGTTGATCGTCTTTCGCATAACTGCCCGCCTTTCGTGCAAATGACCCACACCAATCCAAGGTAAACGAGGTGAAAAATGTTTGCGTGCAAGCGTTGTTGCCTGATCGTTAGCAGGAGAACGAACCAGGATGAATCAGGTTGCGTGGATTGTCCGGTATCCGCGTTGAACGTGTCAAGAAGAGCGTATCGGCGCTTTGCGGCGGCGCGGCTCAGTGGCCGGAGCCCCGTTCAAGGGTTGATTGACCGGGTGATTGAGAACCAAGGTCTGTTGCGGCCCAACCATCTCGTAACTGATCCCGCGCCATGTGATGCGCCGCGAAAACGCCGAAGCCGCGATGTTGTAAAGATAGACCAGCGAAACCAGCGGCCCCACCAGCGCATAGACCCAGCGGTACGGCCAAAGCTGTTGGCGGTTGGCGGGCAACAGGTGCGCCGCAATCGTCGCCCGCGTCCAACCCGTCATTGCGCCCAGCGCGAACGAAAAGAGCAGCAATGAGCAAAGCGAGAAATTGAAGTTGCCGTGCAAGGCCGCCCACGCCAGCCACAGCAGCCCGCCCCAGAACGTGAAATTGAACAGCACGTGGCCGCAGCAGGTCAGCGCCCAGACGCGCGGCGCATAAACGCGCGTGATTTTGATTTGCCGCGTCGTGAATTCCAGCAACTCGCGCCAACTGGCATCGGCGTGCGTGGCGGTCAAACAGCCGGGCACGAATTTGATGCGCTGCCCGACCTCGTTCAACGCGGCGGTCAACGCATAATCGTCGCTCAAGGCGCCTTGCCAGCGTTGCTTGATTTCCCATTTGCCGAAACTGTCGCGCCAGAGCGCCGTCGCGCCACCCCAGGCCAGTCCCGACCGTTCGCCCAGCAGCGACAGTATGCTGGCGTTCCAGGCCGACAGCAGCCACGCGCCCACGCCGCCATTCACCGGCACATACCAGCGAAAGCCGGTCGTCGCGCCGACGCTGCGGTCATTGAGCGGCGCGCACAAATCCGCCAGCCAGGTGCGCGCGGGCCGCGCGTCTGAATCGGCAAAGATCAGCAACTCGGCGCGCCGGTCAATCGAATTCAACGCATCGAGCGCCGCGCTCAGGTTGTGCACCTTTTGCCCGCTCTGCATGGCTTCACCGGCGGCGATCAACCAGGCGGCGCGGCGGCTCTGTTTAATCAGCTTGCTCAAAACGGGATAGGCCGGATCGTGTTCGCTCTCGGTGACGAAGATGACTTCGTAATCGCGGTACTCTTGCGACAGATAAGCGCGGACGTTTGCCTCGAAATCGTGTTCGAGGCCTTTGCAGGGCAGGATGACGACGGCTTTGGGTTGATGGCGTGGCGGGCGATTGGCTTGCGGCGCGAGCGTATAGCGGGCAAAGCGCATGGTGCTCACGAACGAGAGAAAACTCTGTACAAACAACAGAACCGCCAGTGCCAGAAAAACAGTTTCCATAACCGCAAACGCCTTACGAACGCTTTCAGAAAAGGGTGGTCGCTCAAAGAGGAGAGGTCTTGCCGCAGATGAACGCTGAAAAACGCGGATCAAACCTGTTAGGCGTCGCGCCAAAATAAGTTGACGGATTTTTGTGTGGCGGCAACGCATCCACCGCACTTTTGGTGCAATTATCAGCCAACTTATTTTGGCGCGACGCCTTAGTCGTTCAATTGATCTGCGTTGGTCGGCGTTGATCTGCGGCCTGGCTCTCTCCATTGACCCACTACCCAGAAAAGATAATGACTCAGCAAATTAGCTTGCCGTTGTGGGGCCTCTCGAACGCGCGCCATTTTGCGCGAAACGTTTGCTAAACGCCAGCCGGGATGCCATCCGTCATGATGGCTGCGCTCGCAGCAAAATCAGGCAGGCGCTGTTCGATCAATTCGGTGATGCGCACGGGCGTTTCGTCGCTGAGCGCCAGCCGTTTGGCTTCCAGAATCAGGCTGGCGATGGCCGTGGCATTGTCGCGGTAGCGGTTGTCGCGGGCGATCAAATCTTCGATCACGCGGCGTTCGCGTTCGGCGCGCGAGATGTGCTCGCTCAGGCCGGCGGCCACGGCGTATTCGACCGGCACCGTCTGGTTTTTGATGAGCGTCAGCAGCGGCTGAAACTCCGCGCGGATTTCATCGCGCAATTGATTGAGTTCGAGCAGCGCCGACTTGAATCCCAGATGTCCCTGTAACGAAAGCTCGACCACCGGCGCGGGCGCTTCAGTTTCAGCAGGATTGTGCGGACGCAACTCTGCGCGCAAATATGCGAAGAGCGCCGCGTGCAACTCTTCGGGTGTCCCCATGCCATTCACCTTAAACGTCAGCCGCTTGATCTCGCGCTGGTAATAATCGCGCACGAGTTGCGCCCTTGGCTTGCCGTCCACGATTTCGACCAGATAGGCCCCGCGTACGTTGAAGAACTCATCCACGCTGCACGCTTCGAGCGAGCCGGGGTTGAAGACCCAATCATCAATCGCAAAATTCTTGTGCGTATGGCCCAGCGCCAAATAATCCACACATGATTTCAACTCGTTGATCTTGGCAACGGGCAGCGCCGGAATCGGACGATTGAGCTGCCCCTCGACATCGGTGTGCAGCATCATGATGTTGAAACGCCCGGCATCGTGATGCGCGCGCATCTGATCCACCAGACCGGGCAACATCTGCCCCACCGTCGAGCCGTACCAAACCGAGCCGAAGACCCGCACGTCGCCGACATCAATGAATGAACCGGTTCCTTCGGCTTCATTCCACGGGTTCAACCGAATGCCGCCCTCCTCGTGCACGGGTTCGAGCAATTTCAGGAAACCCCATTGCGACAGGCTGCGCAGCCAACTGAAGCGTTGCGCCGCCTCGTGGCTGTCATGATTGCCTTCGATGGCGATGACCGGGATACCCGCGTCGCGCAGCTTCACCAGCATGATCATGGCGTGATTCATGGCCTGTGGCTCGACCCGCCGCGCGTCAAACAGGTCGCCCGCGATCAGCACGAAATCCACGCGCTCTTGCAAGGCATACTTTTCCAGACAGGTTGACCAGGCGCGAAAGAAATCTTTGGCGCGCTCTTCTGAGCGGTAGCGGCGGATGCCCAGGTGTATGTCGGCGATGTGCAGAAACTTGGTCATAGCGTTTGTGCCGTGTGTGATGATGGTGATGGAAAGCGGAGTATAGCAGGCGGCTGCGGCTGCGTCGCTCAGTGCGGGCGGTTGGTTTGGCGGGCGTGTTGGTTTGGCGGGCGTGTTGGTCAGACGGTGGGGATTTCCAATCCAATACGACAAACATGGTACGACAAACATGGATTGACAATCTCTCGATACGCCAGTGCCTCCTTCCGGCGATTCCAGCAGCTTACCTGTTCTATCAACAAAGTTGATCGGGTCATTCTGCACATAGGCATACCGATTCAAACTCTCTGGCTGGCTCTTGTTCACGCTGTTCAATCCAATCGGGTCAGGCTGGGCGAACCGTCCGCGCCCGCTGATATACGTCCGTGCCTTTGCGTAATCCAATCCTGTGGCTGCGTCACGCTCATAGCCAGTGAACTTTTTCGTGTTCAGATTTGTGTTACCCGCCGCTGTCCATTCCGACAATATCTGTCCGTGCGGATCGAGCTGCCCGCGATAGATCAAACTGCCAGCGCTGTTAGTCATCGCGCGCGCCGTGCCCAAATGGTTCGTGTGCATCCAATAAAATTGCCCCTCCGTGCTAAGTTGCGCCAGGAACTTGCTACCGCCATGAACGTTGGCCCGTTGCACACATGATGTAGCGACTTCCATCAAATCCTGTCCCAACACACTCGACCGCACATACCACACCGTCCCGCCCCCCTCCACCTTCTTCACCCGCATCCCGCCCCATCATACCCATACTGCCCCAACGCCCCGCCATTCACACTCGTCAGCCGATTCGCCGCGTCATAGGCATACGTCATCCCATCGCCCGCCGTCGTGTTACCCGCGTTGTCGTAATAAAACGGCTGCGTCTGCCCATTCTCCGTCACGCTCTGGATGCGGTTGGTCGCCGGGGCGGTCGTCGCGTTTGTGTCGTAATTGAGCGCGTAACCGCCATACTGCCCGCCGCCCGCGCCGCGCAAATTGCCCCAGGCATCATAGACGTACCCGCGCGCGTATGCTGGCGCCGTCGCATTCGTCAACCGGTTCCATTGATCGTATGCGTAACTCACCGAATACTGCGCATCCACGCCGTCCGTGATACTGCGGATGCGGTTGTTATTCAGCCCGCTCCCGGTGGTGTAATACTCATACGTGTAGTCAATGATCGAGCCGGTGCCGCCTGGCTCCACCTTCATCGTGATGGGTTGTTGGCGGTTGGCGTTGTACCCCATCGTCAGTTGTGCGCGGCTTCGTGGCAACGCTGTTGGTCGAATACGGCGTGCTCGGCTTGCTGGCGGGTGCGTTGGGTTCGTGCGCCGCGATTGCGTTGACGTGGGCAGTCAGCAAGTACGGATTGGAAATCGCCTGGCGCATTGTCGTCTCGGTCAATCTGCCGGGTATCGCGTTGGCGCTGGCGTAATTGAATAGCGGCCCGGCCTTGCCAAAATCGCCGGTTGCCTTTAGATTGCCCGCCGCAATGAAGTTCGATCCCACACAACTGAGCCGCGAGCAACTGCTCGAACTGATTCAGCAATTGCTGATCGAGCAGGCGCGTTTGCGCGCCGAGAATGAAGAACTCAAGCGCAAGCAGGCGCGTAGCGCGGCCCCCTTCTCAAAAAATCAACCCAAGCAGAATCCCAAGCGGCCGGGCCGCAAAGCCGGGCAAGGTACCTTCCGTCATCGTCCGGCACCGCCGCCAGCAGCCTACAGCGGCCCGCCCGAAGACGTGCTGGTCAGGGCCACGGCTTGTCCCGCCTGCGGCGGGGAGTTAGTCGAAATTGGCACGGAGGTCGTGACTAACACCGAACTGCCGCCGCTGCCGCAACCGGAAGTGAAAGCCTACCGCATCCATATTCACAGTTGCAGCCAATGCCAGCGCAAGGTGCGCGCGCAGCATCCGGCCGTCGCGCCGGATCAATTTGGCGCGACCGCGCATCGGCTCGGGCCGCGCGCGCTGGCCGCCGCCACGACGCTGCACTACGGCGACGGGCTGCCGCAACGCAAAGTGCCGCGCGTGCTCAAAAGCCTGACCGGCCTGGTACTGACGCAAGGCGCCGTGACGCAAGCGGCTTTGCGCTTGGGCACGGGCCGGGGCGCGGTGGCGCAGGCCTATGCCGACTTGCGCAGCCAAATCCCCGCGCAAGCGGCGGTCAACACGGATGACACCGGTTGGCGCGTGGGCGGGCAGGCGGCGCAATTGATGGTCTTTGACACGCCCTGGTTGGTGGTCTACCAGATTCGCGCGCGCCATCGTAATGAAGAAGTGCTGGGCGACTATTATGCGGGCGTGCTCTGCACCGATCGCGGCCGGAGTTACGACGCCAAAGAGTTCACCGAAGTCGATCAACAGAAATGCCTGGCGCACATTTTGCGCTCAATTGACGCGGTGCTCGCCACCAAGTGCGGCACCGCGTGCGGCGCCGCGCGCGTCTTCGGCAGCGTCTTGAAGTCGCAATTGCAGGAGGCCATTGCGCTCTACCACGCCTTCCACGACCCGGACAAAAAGCTGCGCAATTACGTGGCGCAGGTGCGCCAACTCGAATTGGAAGTGAGTTGGCAACTGCGGCCGCGTGAGTTGTCAGACCCCGACAATCAACGTCTGCTAAACGAATTGGGCCGCCACCACGAACGCGGCAACCTGCTGCGTTTCCTGCACGAGCCGGTGGCGGTTGCGCCCACGAACAACGCGGCCGAACGCGCCTTGCGCCCGGCGGTGATCGCGCGCAAAGTCTCGCAATGTTCAAAGAACGAACGCGGCGCGGCCGCTTTTGCCGCCTTCCAGAGCGTCATCGGCACGCTCAAAAAGAGCGGCGGCGAAGTGCTGGAAAAACTGACCCAACTGCTCACACCCGCCTGGCCCCAAACGGCAGCCCCGGCCAATACCTCCTGAAACTACATTCAACGTCCGGCTAACAATTGCTGATTGCGGCGGGACAAAACCAAGCCGCTAATCAACTAC